>JAUVNM010000091.1 GCA_030599705.1 Gammaproteobacteria bacterium | reverse complement strand
GCCATCAAAGGACACGGGTTTGCACAACCAGTTAATAGTCATACGGAATGAACATGAAAACTAGAACACAGAATTATTTGCTTTTGATTACCGGCCTTATGCTGGGTGTACTGATCTCGATAGGCCATGGTGTATTCGCCGAACGCGAAGCTTCCAGGGCGACATTACCGGTGGAAGAACTGCGCACCTTCAGTGATGTATTTGGCCGTATCAAGAATGATTATGTCGAGTCCGTGGAGGACAGGGATCTGCTCGAGAATGCTATCCGCGGCATGTTGACCGGGCTGGACCCGCATTCCAGCTACCTTGATGCAGAACAGTTCAAGGAACTTCAGGTAGGTACGACCGGCCAGTTTGGCGGCCTGGGTATCGAGGTTGGCATGGAGGACGGGTTCGTCAAGGTGATCGCACCGATCGACGATACACCGGCGCAGCGTGCCGGGGTCGAGGCCGGGGACCTGGTCATCCGGCTGGACGATACGCCGGTCAAGGGGATGACCCTGAGCGATGCTGTCAAGGTCATGCGCGGCAAACCCGGAACCGATATCAAACTCACCATTGTGCGTGAGGGCATGGACAAGCCCCTGCAGATCACCATTACGCGGGACATCATCAAGGTCAAAAGCGTCAAGTACCGGATGCTGGAGCCGGAATACGGTTACTTGCGTATTTCGCAGTTTCAGTCCAAGACCGCCAATAACCTGGTAAAGGCCATGGATGCCCTCAAGAAGGAAAATGACGGTCCACTGAAAGGGTTGATACTCGATCTCAGGAACAACCCGGGCGGTGTGCTCAATGGTGCTGTCGCGGTATCGGATGCGTTTCTCGAGAAAGGCCTCATTGTCTACACCGAGGGGCGCCTGCCGGATTCCAGCCTGCGTTTCAATGCAACACCGGATGATGTGTCCGATGGCGCACCGATTGTCGTACTGGTGAACCAGGGCTCCGCATCTGCGTCGGAAATTGTCGCGGGGGCGCTGCAGGACCACAAGCGGGCACTTATTATCGGTGCACAGACCTTCGGCAAGGGTTCGGTGCAGACGATTCTGCCACTGAGTGGCGGCACGGCACTGAAACTCACCACGGCGCGTTACTACACGCCTTCCGGACGTTCTATCCAGGCGGAGGGCATTACGCCGGATATCGAGCTGGAATCCCTGAAGATAGCTTCGATCGAGAAAAACATCGAGCCACTCAGTGAGGCCGACCTTACGGGACATCTGGAAAACGGCAACAAGAAAAAATCCGGCAAGGACACTGAAAAGCAGGACAAGGATGATGCCGTGTCGCTGATTCGGGATGACTACCAGTTATATGAAGCACTGAACATGCTCAAGGGCATGGCTATCCTTAAAGACCGCATGCAATAGACCGTGATTGACTGTCATGGTGTGAAGCATGGCGGTTCCCGCTGGCACGCCGGTCTGACCGGGCTGTTACTGGCTGCAGCAACGGCGACATGGCCGGCTGCGGCCGTTGCCGCAGAACGCAATGTGCCGAATACACCCCGGCCCAGTATTGCACTGATCATCGATGACCTCGGGAACCAGCGCGAAACGGGACGGCGTGCCGTTGCGCTGCCCGGGCCGGTTGCCTGCGCGTTCCTGCCCTACGGACATTTCACCAGGCAACTGGCGCAACAGGCGCACACCCGCGGCAAGGAGGTCATGCTGCATCTGCCCATGCAGTCGGTAATAAATGACAGGTCGGACCAGGGTGAACTGGTACTGGACATGACGCACCGGCAATTTGTCAGCACGCTGACCGCAGGACTTGCGGCCGTTCCCCATGTCAGCGGTATCAACAACCATCGTGGCAGCCTGATTACGCGCCATCCGGGACACATGACATGGCTGATGCAGGCATTACGCGAGCACGGGGGTCTGTTCTTTGTCGACAGCCGGACGACGGCCGCCACAATAGCCAGCCGGATAGCAGCGGAATTCAGTGTGCCCAGCATCGAACGCAACGTATTCCTTGATCATGACCGGCAGCCGGATGCCGTGCAGTCGGAGTTCCGGCGCCTCATCAGGATCGCGCAACGTGATGGCACCGCCCTTGGTATCGGGCATCCCTACCCGGAGACCCTGGAAGTGCTGGCCCGGGAACTTTTACTGCTTGAGAACTACAATGTACAGGTAGTGTCCGTAAACCGCCTGATCGAGATCGAGACCGAGACCGGAAGCAAACAGCAATGGCAAATGTCCTCGTTCCACTAGCCCAGGGCTGTGAAGAACTGGAAGCCGTGACGGTGGTCGACCTGCTGCGCCGCGCCGGGATCAGCGTCGTTACCGCCGGCCTGGACGACCAGCCGGTGACCGCCTCGAGAGGGGTGGTCCTGGTGCCCGATATGACACTGGATGACGCACTCGGGCAGGACTATGACATGGTGGTGTTGCCGGGGGGATTACCGGGGGCCGATCACCTGGATAATGATCCCCGGCTTGCCGGGTTGCTGAAGCAAATGGCGGCGGACGGAAAATATACAGCGGCAATCTGCGCAGCCCCGAAAGTACTTGCAAGTAGCGGCTTGCTGGACGGCAAACGGGCGACCGGTTATCCAGGTGTTTTGCAACCTGCGAGTGTTCCGGGAATGGACTATGTTGAACAGGCCGTGGTAACCGATGGCAAGGTGATTACCTCGCGCGGACCCGGAACCGCAATGGATTTTGCACTGCAGTTGATCGAGGTGCTTGCCGGTAGCGACAAGCGCAATGAAGTCGAGGCCGGTCTGCAGCGTTCTGCCTGATGAGGAAATAATAAGTCTTCATGCGCAAGGGCGCCCGGCTTAAAGTGGAATCGTTATTGCCACAGAGCTCACAGAGGACACAGAGACAAGATATTTCCTGCAGGCACTTTGACAGAATTGGTAATGGTTCAAGTGCTAAAGATTTCGGATTGGATTAAACAGACTTATCCGTTAACACTGTTTACATCTCTGTGAACTCTGTGTTCTCTGCATGAGAGTTATTGAAGTGGCTGCCGATGCCGGTCACCGAGATTCCCTGACCGGCATTGCGGAACAGCACCAGGTCACGGATTTCTGGAATGGTGCAGGGGGCGACCTCAGGTGCCGTCATCGTCGGTCGTGGTCAATAACAGGATCAGGACACCCGCCGCTCCCGCCAGCCAGCTCCGCAGCGGCGCGCCGACTACCATGGCAGGCGCAAATCCGTCCAGGCCGTAAACCACTGCCGCGCTGATAATCAGCCCGGTGCCGACGACGGCGCCTGTTGTGCGGCGGTTTGCCCGGCGGACCTCGCGACGCAGTCTCTTTATCTCGGATTCAGCGTGCTGCATCCGTAATCTGCCGGTGGTCGCCTGTTGCAGGAAGGTGTGGGTCAGAACCGGAAGATCCGGCAGGGTCTCGCTCCAGGCCGGGATGCTCTCCTTCAGGTTGCGGAACAGGGCCCGGGTACCGAGCTGTTCGCTCATGGAGCGTTCCAGGAACGGTTTTGCGGTTTTCCATAAATCGAGGTCCGGGTTCAGTTGTCTTCCAAGGCCCTCGATATTCAGCAGGGTTTTTTGCAGCAGCACCAGCTGTGGCTGGACCTCCATGTTGAAGCGGCGCGCCGTCTGGAACAGCCGCAGCAGGACATTACCGAACGAAATCTCTTTCAGCGGTTTTTCGAAAACAGGTTCACACACGGTGCGTATGGCTGATTCGAATTCATCGACGCGCGTCCCGCTCGGGACCCATTCCGACTCAACATGCAGCTCGGCGACACGCCGGTAGTCGCGCCGGAAAAAAGCCAGGAAATTTTCCGCCAGGTAACGCTGGTCAACCGGGTTCAGTGTACCCATAATGCCGAAATCGACGGCCATGTAGAGTCCGTCCGGTGACACGAAGAGATTGCCGGGGTGCATGTCGGCGTGGAAAAAGTTGTGCCGGAACACCTGGGTGAAGAAAATCTCCACGCCGCGCTCCGACAGTACCTGCAGGTCAACCCCGTGTGCTTTCAGTGCGGCGATATTACTGATGGGGATTCCGTAAATACGTTCCATGACCATGACATTCGGCCGGCACCAGGGCCAGTACACTTCCGGGACGTACAGCTGGTCGGACCCCTTGAAGTTACGCCTGAGCTGCGATGCATTTGCGGCCTCGCGCAACAGGTCGAGCTCATCAGATAGGATCTTTTCGAATTCCGCGATAACCTCGCATGGCCGCAGGCGGCGGCCGTCCTTCCAGTAGCGTTCTGCGAGCATGGCAATAGTGCTCAGCAGGGCAACATCACGTGTTATGTATTTTTCAATATTCGGGCGCAGCACCTTGACGACAACATCGGTTCCGTCCTGCAGTTGCGCGGCATGTACCTGGGCAATGGATGCCGAGGCCAGCGGTGTTTCATCAAATGCCCGGAATACGGTGTCGACCGATTCCCCATAGGCCTGTTCGACCAGGGCCCTGGCCTGCGTGCCGGGAAATGGCGGGACGCGGTCCTGCAGGCGTGCCAGCTCCTCGGCGATATCATCCGGCAGCAGGTCCTGCCGGGTCGAGAGTATCTGCCCGAACTTGACATAAATCGGTCCCAGGTCTTCCAGTGCCTTGCGAATCCGCACGGCGCGGGGCTTGCGCTTGCGTGGCAGCCAGTTCCACGGAGCCAGGTAATAGAAGATGCGGAATGGACGGAACAGGTGGGTGGCGAGGATAATCTCGTCGAGGCCATGACGTACCAGCACGAAATTGATATGCACGAGCCGGATAATCTGTGCCGGACGTATCATGGCGATATATCCGTGGCCTGCAGGCGGTGGATGCGCGCCTCGGCGCGTTCCAGGTCCATGCGCAGCCGGTCAACGTCGCCGATGAAGTTTTCGATCTCTATGCGTGTCGGTACCACGCGCAGTTCTTCCTGCAGGTATTCGCCCAGGTCCTGCTCCAGCGTGGCGCGTCCCTGGCGTAGCCATTTGCCGGCGCTGCGCGCCGCATTGCCCAGCTGACGTGCGGCAATATCCCCGGTGATGCCCGCCAACTGTTCCTCCCAGTCAACATCGAGTTCATCCAGTACGGCCTTGAAAGCCTGTCCGGTCTCGACATCGCCGCTAATGCGGACATCACCGGAAAACAGCGTGTCTGCGGTGTCGCCACCGAATCCCAGCCGGGCAAAACCCAGCGGGGTGCCGCGTAACGTCGTGTCCGGCGCCGTTCCCGGTTCCTGTAGTACGACGATGTGCCCGGTTTCTATCCGCAGGCAGATCACCAGTTCCAGGCCGCGTAATTCCAGCACAATGGTCCGGCCATCCAGCGGCTCCAGCCGGGCGCCCGCATCCGGGTCCATGGCGAGATAGCGATTGAACGCCGACTCGAGGTTGCTGGCCAGCACGGCGGGCAACTTCATAATGCGCTGCGTGCCAGCTCGGGGAGCGATTTGAGGGAATCATCGTCACGCACGACAACGGCCCCGCCAAGTTTGTCATGCCAGCCCTGCTTGCGCCGGTCCCAGATCATCCAGGCCAGCCCGAGCAGGGCCGGCAGCACGGCCAGCAGAGTGCCCAGCGTGCGTTTCACTGACTGGCCAAGGGTGATCGCCTTGCCGCTACGGACATCCACCAGCAGGCAGTCCATCAGGTGCAGCCCGGGTGTGCCCCTGAGTTCGGCATCCAGAACGATTTTCAGCAGCACGGCGACTGTCAGTGTGCCGGCCACCCACACATTGACAAAACGGTCACCCCACTCGGGCGTTTCCTCTGCTACCGTGATCCATGCAAGGATGCCGAAACCGATGATGGTGGCGACCAGGAACAGGTCAATCATCAATGCCCCGAACCGGCGCCAGGCCCCTGCATACTGGAAGGCACGGTCATTCAAAACTTGTAACCGCGGTGTATTGCGACGATGCCGCCGGTCAGGTTGTGAACATCACAGTCTTCGAACCCGGCTGACCGGAGCATGCCCGCCAGGGTCTGCTGGTCAGGGTGCATGCGGATGGATTCGGCCAGGTAGCGGTAACTGTCTGCATCACCGGCCAGCAGGCGGCCGAGGCGGGGCAATACAGTAAACGAGTAAAAATCATAGGCCGGTTTCAGCGCGGCAACCGGCTTCGAGAATTCGAGTATCAACAGCCGCCCGCCCGGTTTCAATACGCGGTACATCGATTCCAGTGCGGCCTGCTTGCGCGTGACATTGCGCAAGCCGAATGCGATGAAGATGCAATCGAAACAATTGTCCGTGAACGGCAACTGTTCGGCATTGCCCTGGAGATAGTCCACGTTGCCGGCGATGCCCCGGTCGAGTAACCGTGCCCGTCCGGTGTTTAGCATGGAGCTGTTGATGTCGGACAGCACAACCATTCCGTCCGCACCGGTACGGGGCGCCAGCAAACGGGTGAGGTCACCGGTCCCGCCGGCAAGATCCAGGATGTGCTGACCGGGCTGAATGCCGGCCATATCGACCACGGCGCGTTTCCAGAGACGATGCAGGCCGAGTGACATGGCATCGTTCATCAGGTCATAGTCGCCGGCGACCGAGTCGAAGACTGCGCGCACCTTGCGCGCCTTTTCCTCTATCGGCACATCCTGAAATCCGAAATGTGTGCTCTTGTCAGACATGCGCTTGTTATCGTAAGTATTGTAAATTTACCGCAATGGCGCAGAAAACGCAGGTAGTACGGGTGCCTGGTGGTCTATTCCCTGCGCTTGTGGCCGGCCGCCTCGAGTTTTTTCAGGTAGTCGTTCCAGTAGATTTCCTGATTTTTACCAAAGTCATACAGCGTTTCCCAGGAGTAGATGCCGGTGTCATGACCGTCATCGTAATGCGGCTGTATGGCGTAATTACCGACCGGGTCGATTTTGGTGATGGCAATATCCTCCTTGCCGGTCTGCAGCACCCCCTGCCCGGGTCCGTGACCCCGTACCTCGGCGGACGGTGAATGCACCCGCAGAAATTCGTAGGGAAGCCGGAAATGTGCGCCATCCTCGAAGGCGATTTCCAGCACACGGGATTTCTGGTGCAGGCTGATTTCTGTGGGTCTGGGTGTGTCTGTCATGGGTGTCTCT
>JAUVNM010000328.1 GCA_030599705.1 Gammaproteobacteria bacterium | reverse complement strand
GGTCTTCGAAATCTCCCGGTTGCCATCGGCATCATTGATGATGACGTGGGTCTCGCGTCCTTCGGCCAGCAGAACAATCTGGTACTGTTTCGCTTCCTTGTCGTCACCGGAAGACCAGAAGGCCAGGCTGGACAGCAGGCCTTTATCGTTCTGGGTGCTCAGTGGATCGCTGTAGCGAACGTAGTAAATTCCGTCCGAGCGATCACGGTCCTCGACGGCAAAACCGACACGATCCAGCGCCACGCCGGTACGCCGCCAGGCACGTGAATAACCTTCACTGACGATCAGGAATGATCCGGAATCATTGGTAACCAGTTGCGCCCGGGCCTTCTGCTGCGACTGGCGTCCAAGCATGGCCTGCGCCTTCTGGTCCTCGACACCAAGAAAAACCATCAGCCGCTTGAGCATCTCCGCTTCGAGTTCCGGGTCCGAAGGCCGTTGTTTCCAGGTAGTCGCCGCATCTTCCACCGATCCGCTGACTACCTCTTCCACGCCACGGTGCGTCAGAAACAGTTCCGTCGTTCCCGGTTCCGGCCCGTTCTCGAGACGCACCCGGTACTGGTCGCGCGTGGCCGATGAATAGACCTGATCAATCACCTTGCCAAGGAAATTGCGAATCGGTCCATCGGGAATATCTGCACGGTTCTCCGCCCACTCGGTTACGATAATGCCGACACGCGGGTCTTCCATCTTGATGAGGATGCCCTCCTGCATCCAGAAATCCCGCACCCGCGGCCAGACCTGCTTTGGTCCGCCCTCGATAATCAGCCACTGCTGGTCCCCGTCGCGTTCCACTCGCAGACTTTCCTGGTCCGGCAGGACATTGGCGACTCCGATGGCAGGATTGACATTACCGAATTCGGAACCGCCGGACCCGGTACTATTGAGCATGGAAGGGGCCTCATTGATGGTGGATGACGTCAGGTCCGGTGGAATCTCCAGCGCCTCGGTCGTGCGACTCTTCTTGTAGTCGATTTTTTTCTTGTCGGCACTACTGCATGCTGCCAGCAATACACCCGCCAGGCAGACAATAATAATGTTGGTAACAACGCGTGTTCGCATTTTCAGATTCTCTTAACCTATGCCTGCCTGCCGGAGCGCCGCGCGCAGGGGTTCCCGGTACTGCTCCGCGAGCGCTGTCATCGGCAGGCGTATACCGGGCTCAATCATGCCCATTTCATGCAATGCCCACTTCACCGGTATCGGGTTCGATTCGACAAATAATATCCGGTGCAGCTCCTCCAGTGGCCGGTTGGCTGCGACGGCCGCATCACGGTCCCCCGCGATCGCCGCCGCGCACATGGCGTGCATGCCCGCGGGGGCTACATTAGCGGTGACCGAGATATTGCCCTTGCCGCCGCTCAACATGAGTTCCATGGCGATGGCGTCATCGCCGCTGTAGACATCCATGCGCTCAGCGCAGCACTGGATGATTTCGCGCGCGCGGTCCACATCACCGGTCGCTTCCTTGATACCGACTATATTGGAAATCCAGGAAAGCCGTTCAACCGTCTCCGGCACCATGTCGCATGCAGTGCGGCCGGGTACATTGTACAGAATCTGCGGCACCGGGACGGCCTCTGCAACCGCCCTGAAATGCCGGTACAGTCCTTCCTGGGTGGGCTTGTTGTAATACGGGGTCACCAGCAGGCAGGCATCGGCGCCGGCCTCCATGGCGCAGCGCGTCAGATGGATGGCCTCGCGGGTCGAGTTTGCCCCGGTCCCCGCGATAACCGGGATGCGGCCGGCAGCCATCTCCACGGTACGGCGTATGATATGGCAGTGTTCTTCCTCGTTCAGGGTGGCCGACTCACCGGTGGTCCCGACCGACACAATGGCATCGGTATGGTTTTCTACATGCCAGTCAACCAGCTGCTGCAGGCTGCCCTCGTCAACGGCACCATCCTCATGCATCGGTGTGACCAGCGCCACCATGCTGCCGTGAAACATCAGTCTTGACTCCAGGATCCGGGGAAAGACCGACATGGTACTGTCGCCATCCTTTACTGACAAGGCAAAACCCCGTACGCCCTGCCCCGGCAAGCATACCGATTTATAAAAATGCTAAACTCAGGCGAGAATACCCGTCACAATAAACAAGCAGAGATCATGGCCGTCAGATGAGCACCCAGTCCCTCACAAAAACCACGCAACTGGTACTGTCCGCCCTCGGGGAGGACAAGCCCGGCATGATCGATGAACTGTCACGGTGCGTCCTGAGCAGCGGCTGCAATATCAGCGACAGCCGCATGACGGTGCTGGGCGGTGATTTTGCCATCCTCTTGCTGGTCGACGGCAACTGGAACACCATCGCCAAGCTCGAAGGCCAGATTGCCAGCCTGGAACAGCGGCTGGGCCTGAGTATTACGGCACGACGCACGGAGCGGAAAGCCACCCGCAGGGACCTGCTGCCCTACGGCGTAGATGTCGTGTCAATGGACCAGCCCGGCATCGTCTACAATCTGGCCAGCTTTTTCTCGAAACGGCAAATCAGCATCCAGGAAATGGCGACTGCCAGTTACGCCGCCGCCCATACCGGTACCCCGATGTTTTCCGTGCACCTGACCATCGATATCCCGGCCAGCCAGCAGATATCCGCCTTGCGCGATGAATTCATGGACTTCTGTGACCAGTTAAACCTGGATGCCGTCATGGAACCGGTGAAGGGATAACAGATATACAAACGAAGGCGAACCATGGCAAAAGTTTCGATAGGAAAAAAAATACCGGACTTCACACTCCCGGCCACTGGTGATCAGGACATCTCGCTGTCCGGTTTACAGGGGAAGAATG
>JAUVNM010000119.1 GCA_030599705.1 Gammaproteobacteria bacterium | reverse complement strand
GTACCCAACTGCATGGCCAACAGCAGCACCAGCAACAGGCTTGAAGTATTACGCATCATCCGCATTTACCTTGCAGGAGCGGGCTCGCCCGCGAACCGGATCTTTCCCGACCACCGAATTCGCCAGCAAAGCTGCCGCGTCCTGCTCACGCCCCTCACCTGCGTCCCTGCAGGCGAGCTGGCTCCTACAACCCAATAACATGTCATCCCGATACCGGGCTAGGCTGCGACCTGCTCCAGCACCTCATCCCGCCGTCGGATAACGGCCTCACAGAGTGCCGCGTAACTGGCGCCCACGCCTTCGAACAGATCCGCCACGTCCAGGCCGAAGCCATGAAACGTGTTCGTCAACGTCTCGATGCGTTGCGGTATCCCCGCAAGAAACGCCTCGCGTTCAGCGACCGGCAATTGCGCCAGTTCGGACCTCAGACGGGTCATACCGAAGGCTATATGGTCCTGTTCATCACTGAGCGGTACGTGCAGGGATTCACGGGTACCGGGATCGGCCAGCGGCACTATATTTTCCACCGCCTCGCTGCCGAGCGCCTCGACACACAGGTACATGTCGGCGAGAAACTCCAGCCAGGAAAGCTCACGGAAGTGGCTGCGGATCAACGCCTCCTGCCGGTCACTGATGACTGGCGTCGCCGTGGTGCCGAACTGTTCCATCCAGTCGTGCTGGATCAGCACGTGCCGGCCTTCGTCACCGACCTGTTTGGCGAGCGCCAGCTTTGCGTCCAAATCCGGCGCGGTTGCGATGCGCTCGGCACAGATCTCCATGATCAAACGATCGACCTGCGTATACAGGACCAGCAGCTGGCCCATGGAGTCACGGTAGCTGTCAGCGGACCGGGTGTGCGCGTGTGTTTTCATACGATTCTCCTCTTCGGGTGGGGTATGCCCCAACTGGTATTGGGGCGTTTGAACCTGGTGCGATTCAGGCGGTGCATCCACGGACGCTGCAACAACTGCCAGAGCGGACCGGATACGCCGAGGCCGCGCAGCAGGCGCTGGCTGCCGGGCAGGATGGGTGTCGCCAGTCCCGGCAGTACCCAGTTGCCGGCCTGCCGTGCCTGGCGCCGGAGATAGTCCGGCAGAAACCCGGCAATCCCGGGTTCGATATAAAAGGCGGGAACGAGACCGATATCCTGCTCCCGGATTCTGCCTGCCTTTACAAGTGCATTCGTCATGGGTGTACCTGGGTAAAGCCGTACACCGGTCATGGCCACCACGGCCGTCGGCTGCATACGCTTGAGGGCGGCACAGGTCGCGCGAATACTGGCTTCGGTCTCTCCGGGGCCGCCGAAAATCAGGGTCTGGCAGACCTTGAGCCCGGCCTCCCTGCAGTAACGGTTCGCGCGTTCGGCGACCTCTGCGTTGAATGACTTCCCAAGGCGTTGCAGCTGGCCGTCGTCGACGGCATCGGTGCCGAGTTCAATGCCCTCGCAACCGGCGCGCGCCATGAGGCTCGCCTGGCGCCGGTCGAGCTTAACCGGAGTCGCGTAGCACGACCAGCGTACCCTGAGATTCCGCTTCAATATGGCCTCGCAGATCGCCTCCACGTGCCCGCGCGGAAAATTCAGGATCGAATCCACGAAGAACAGGGGATGCGGACCGTAGTCATGCATGAGTGCCTCGATTTCATCGACGACGTCTTCCGGCTGCCGGGCCTGGAAGCGGGTGCCTTCCAGCAGCGGATAGGTACAGTAGCTGCACTTGAAGACACAGCCACGCTTGGTTTGCACATTGCCCATGCCGCCGCGCCGGATATAGCGAGGATAATCGAACAGACTGCGGGCAGGCCGCAGACCCGTGGCCCAGGTTGACCGGGGACGATCGTGGTGCAGATACACAGGCGCCGGTCCGGCCGGGGGATGCCGACCGGTTACGCCGGGGACACTCGCCGGATCGACCCCGCTATCCAACGCAGCGAGCAGGGCCACGAAGGTCGACTCCGCTGCGCCGGCGATGCCCCAGTCGCCATCGAGAATCCGCATGTAGGCATCCGGCAGTATCGAGAACCCGGACCCGCCCAGCACGATGGGCGCCGTCGTCATCGCACGCAGGGTATCCACCACCTCGCGATGCCCATCCAGGTACTCGACCGTGAGCGGATAGGCGGCATTATCGACATTCCTAAGCGACAGCCCGACCACGTCCGGGTCATACTGCCTGACTTGCTCTTTGAGGTTAGGCAGGGGATGCCGATCGAAACAGAGGTCCGCCACCGCGACCCGGTGCCCGGCCTGGCGGGTGGCGGCCGCGACGTAGGCGAGTCCGAGTGGAAAAATCGGGTCCGGTATGCGCTCGCGGTTGGCGGATACGAGCAGGACACGCATGGCTTATTGCGGCTCTGCCGGTATTATGCCGAGCGTGCCCGAGCGCAGTGAAGACGTCCATGCTTGCAGGTAACCAACTGATTTCATGATATTCTTCTGGCTGTTTGCATAAAAGGGAAGTATGGCACAGGTTCGCACGCGGTATATTCCTGTGACAGTGATTGGCGGACAGGGTTCTGATATGGCGGGGTATCCACAGCAGGTATTTGTAACGGTTCTGCTTCTCGTAAGCTGCGGGGTTGGCCAGGCCGCCGCGGGAGCGGAAGGCTGGGATCCGCTGCGCCAGGTCGGCAATATCGAGATCTACCGCAAATCCGTCGCCGGTTCCCGGTTCCCTGCCCTGCTCGCACGCACCCCCATGGCGGCGCCGGCGGCACGTGTCTATCGGGTGATTTCCGACTACGACCATTTTGCCGATTTCGTGCCCGCGGTGAGCGCGAGCCGGGTAGTTGCGCGGTCCGGCGCGAACACCCGGGTGTACCAGCGGCTGGACTTGCCGATGCTGGTTGCCGACCGGCACTACGTCATCCGGGTGAGGGACGCACTTGATGCAGCGCAGCGTGTTATTCGTGTGACCTGGCAGCTTGATGAGAGCCGCTCGCGTGCACTGCCGCCGGGTGATGCGCTATTGCCGGAAACCTTCACCGGCTACTGGCGCCTGACAGACACCCCGGACGGTTCAGGCTGCGACGCAGTCTATTCCATCCATGTCGATCCGGGCGGCCGGTTGCCGGCCTGGTTGTATTCCCGGGCCGCCGAACGCTATGTGACCGACGTCGTTGAAGCGGTACGCCAGCGCGCAACGCAGCCCCAATAGTATTGAAGGAATAGAAACCCTTTCCACTTAAGTCTAAACAGTGCGCCGATTGGACTGATCAATAGATCTTGCAAGTTCCTTCCGCGACACGCCGAGTTCCAGCAGCGACTTGATCAGCAGATCCATGGACACGCTGGCGTCGCCAGCCTCCATTTTCGCAACACGCGACTGACTGGAGTTGATGCGACGAGCAAACGCTGCCTGGCTAAGTCGTTTCAGCTGCCGGTGTTTTTTGAGGTCCCGACCTAAAGCCAGTTTCATCTCGATGAACGCCATTTCCTTGTCTGTCAACTCGAGAAAATCCTGCGCATCACCAAGCCTCCAGCCTTTGGCTTCGAGCTTTTTGCGGCTGGCCCTATTCACTGTCGTAGTTCCTCAATCGTTGTTTACACATATCAATGATATTCACGGGTGTCTTGCCCGTCTTCTTTGCGAACACCTCCAGAATGACAATAGCATCCTCATCAATCCGGTACATAATGCGCCAGCTGTTGTCCACATCGTTGATTCGTAGCTCGTGACAACGCGCGCCAATGGATGTCATGGGCCGTGAGTGCGGGAGTCTGAGCCGTTCGCCGCGTTGAATCCGTCTTAGCAGAAGACCGGCCTCCAAACGAGCGGCCGAGCTAAGTGGCGGTGTCTTTACCTCCCCATGCAACCATGCGACCGGCTTGTCATTACGGCTCACTTTGTTTAAATAATATGTCATATCTGACATACTGTCAAGGGTGGAGAGATTCACCAAATGCCCGAGATTTATACCCTCAAGGCTTCGTCCATCTCGCTACTGGAGACGGGTCAGGCATGCTGCCAGCTGGATGTAATGACTGGCTCCAGCCGGGTTTGCAGATCCGGTGGCAGGGTCAGTTGCCCGGCAGCCGGTGGATTGAATGCAGCCATTGCATCGACGAGTTGTTGCACCTGGTTCTCCATCAATACGGAACCATCGGCGATGTGAAACTCTTCAGTCCTGTAGTCATTACTGGTGTACCAGTTCTGTACCCGAATCCGGTCCGATGTACCCATCACGTTCACCAGCAGATCGGAGCTGGACTGACTAAACCACAATTGATCAGCTGCAATCCCCGCTCCAACCTCAACACGGTCCACCGAGCCTGTCGTGTCGAAATCGTCAATCGTATCTTGCGCAGCGCCGCGGCCAAATCGGTATACATCATCACCCGTACCCCCGGTCAGCCGGTCACGCCCCGCACCGCCTGTCAGGGTGTCATCCCCGGCGCCACCGGCCAGCCGGTCGCGCCCGCCACCGCCTTTCAGGTTGTCATCCCCGGCACCACCGACCAGCCGGTCACGCCCGGCACCGCCTTCCAGGGCGTCATCTCCGGCGCCGCCAACCAGCCGGTCACGCCCGCCACCGCCTTCCAGGGTGTCATCTCCGGCGCCACCAACCAGCCGGTCACGCCCGGCACCGCCGATGAGGGTATCGTTCCCGGCGCCACCGGCCAACCTGTCTGCGCCTGCACCACCATCGAGTACATCATTGCCCGAACCACCGCTAAGGATATCGTTACCGGCACCACCCGTGATGACCTCACCCGTGGATGTACGGTCGGCCAGCGTCAGCATCTCGGCCATTGACAGCACAGTCCCGTCGGAGAACCGGAATTCCTCGATACCTGCACCCAGGTATTCACTGGTTGCCGCCAGCCAGGCCCGGTCTGACATGCCCGCGGTAACATTGTCATTCAATGCATTGGGTAACAGGACACGGGCAACGCCACCACTCTGCAAGCCAATATCAAGGGTGGTATGCCCTGAGGTATCAAACGGCCTGGATTCCACCGCATCACCATACAACTGGTCCTGTTCCTGTTCTGGAGTAAATTGGCCCAAAGAAACACTGATGTTGTCCGGCGTAATACCCACCCCGAACTCGACGGTGTCGATTGCATAAACGCCGGCCTGGTAGAGGGGTTCCAGTGCCGCAAAATCATTTCTGGCAATGTTCGGCGCCAATACAGGCAACGGGACATTGTCAACGACGTCATCCTCCCATTCCGTCATCCCCAACGACTGGTAGTACCAGTCGGTGTAGCGATTCAAGTATTCCTGTTCCGTGTGTGACCTGACGCTACCACTGTCGGCGATCAAATCGGTCCCGGTTTCACTGGCAAGTACGATATAGGTATCTGCCCCGAGCCTGCCATTGAGGATATCGTCACCCGCGCCTCCAATCAGATGATCACCGGAATCTCCGCCAAACAGGCGGTCGTTGCCATCATTACCGTATAGCAGGCCGCCGATATTTCTCGGGTCCAGCTCATCCGTGATATAAACACCCGGTAACTGCCCTCCATGTACTGTTATCCGGTCATCGCCTGCCCCACCGTCAATGAGGGTATAACCTTCCGATAAAATGATATTGGTTGCATCACCGCCGGTTATTTCTTCCAGTGTCGTTGTGAATTCTCTTTGTTTTTCGGTATGCGTCACCGTCTGAAACTGCTGCCCTGCTCCAAGACTGGCAGCGGAACTCGAATTGAAAGCCCAGTAGCCCTGCCTGCCATAATTTCCGGGGGTCCCGTAATTTCTCCCGGTCACCAGACTTTCCTCACCATACACCTCGATCACGGCGCCACCGAGAGGCACCTGCACGCCACTGAATCCGCCTGCAATATAAAAAGTACCGGCGCCCTGCGAATTCAATGAAGACTGACCAATAGCGGTATCGGTCTTCACCCTGCCGGACTGAGTGACATTGAGGGTAGTGTTCTGTATGACTCTTTTATCTGATGAACGTCCAACGAACAGGTCGTTACTGTCTTGCCGGGAAACAACCAGTTCCTGCTGGTTGTGTATGGTCAGCACGGAGCCGGTGGATATGGAATTACTGGTCTTTTGCATACTGCCATCAGCGGCACGCACATAGCCCTGCCCTCCCAGATC
>JAUVNM010000063.1 GCA_030599705.1 Gammaproteobacteria bacterium | reverse complement strand
GACAGTGCCGCCACCGGAAATGGCGAGGGCGTCATAGACCGGCTTACCGTTTTCATCGAGCGGGAAGGCGCCGACCGGCTCCTGTTTTATAGATGCTACCAGGTCCTCTTGAAAATCCGGACTAAACTGCCCACCTATGGCGCGTACACCCGACATACCGGGAATCCCGGCGCGGTTGATTTCATCGACGGGAACGGGATTACGCGTCAGATTGGCACAGCCGGCCAGCAGCACCAGCGCCAGGCTGCCAGGCAGTAATTGCGTCAGGTGATTCCGGATATGGCCACGGAAGATCATCAGTCAACCGGCTATCGCGTCTACAGTCCTGAAGGATATCACAGGCCTTGTTCCACCCGTGCATGGAGTATCAACAGATCCTTCATGGCAGGGACGGTTGCATTCAGGAACAAGACTGTCTAAGTTATATTTTCAGGCACTAATTACGAATTCGCCACACACAGCGTTGGTTGTAGCGACAGATGCGGTCCGTGCAGTTCGCCCCCGGGGTTGAACAAGGGCCGCTCTTTTTATATGACTAATCCGGGCTAATGAAGCTGGCTATGAGACAAGATAAAATTGACGGTGCAGTGAATCGACTGAGGTATATCAGCCTGATCGCAGTCATTGCTTCCAGCCTCGGATCTATACTTATGTTCCTCATCGGCGCTATCAAGACCGGCCGGGCTTACCTGGCCTATTTCTCCGGGGGGATTGGCCATCAGCCCGATTTATCGGCGAAACATGCCATTACCTATATGATTCAGGCCATAGATGTTTTTCTCATAGGCCTGGTTTTGATGATATTTGCCGGTGGCATCTATACTTTATTTGTCCAACGCCTGGAATCAGGCGCTACCGAGATCAACAGCTGGGTGAAAATAACGAGTATTGCCCAATTAAAGAGAATCCTCGCTGAACTGGTCATTGTGATCCTGTTTGTTAGAACGCTTGAAGGAGCCCTGGCAATCGAGCCAGGTGGTTATATATGGGAAAATCTGGTGCTCCCTCTGGGCATATTGATGCTGGCCCTGGCACTTAAATTCATGGATCTTGGAAAACACGATTAACGGTTCACCTTGCGAGCAACGGGAAAGCCATGAACTTTATTGAAGAGTTTATTAAAAAGGAATCATCAGCAGGCATTATCCTGATCTTTGTCACCATTCTTGCCCTGTTGCTGAAGAATTCACCGCTTTCAGAACTTTACAATGCATTCCTGCACACGCCCGTTGAAATACGTTTTGGCGCACTGCATATCGACAAGCCACTCCTGTTATGGATAAACGATGGCCTTATGGCCATTTTCTTTTTACTGATTGGTCTTGAAGTCAAACGTGAATTAATCGAGGGAAGCCTGTCGACCATGTCGCAGGTTATGTTACCCGGTATAGCGGCTATTGGTGGCATGGTTGTTCCCGCGCTCTTCTATGTCTATTTCAACCAGGATGAACCGCTTGCAATGCGCGGCTGGGCCATTCCCACGGCAACGGATATCGCCTTTGCTCTTGGAGTACTGTCACTGCTTGGCAACAGGGTACCAGTCTCGTTAAAAGTGTTTCTGCTTGCGCTGGCAATTATTGATGACATAGGCGCTATCGTTATTATTGCACTTTTCTACACCGTGGAACTCTCAACACTCTCGATCACGATCGCGGCCATTGCACTGACAGTTCTTGTTTTCATGAATTATCGTGGTGTTGCCAAAAAGGCAGCGTATATCATAGTTGGCGTTGTTTTATGGGTAAGTGTCCTGAAATCCGGCGTACACGCTACACTTGCGGGCGTTGCGCTTGCCTTCACGATCCCCCTTAAATTGAAAGACCAGGAGGGCAACGAGTTTTCAATATCAAAATCCATTGAAGAGGATTTACACTTCTGGGTGGCATTTCTTGTGTTGCCATTGTTCGCTTTTGTAAATGCAGGTGTTGATTTGCGAGAGGTATCACTTGATAGCATGCTTGGCCCGGTCCCGATAGGCATCATGACAGGTCTTTTCCTGGGCAAACAGCTGGGGGTTTTTGGTTTCAGCTTTATAGCAATAAAACTCCGACTCGCGTCACTGCCGAATCACAGCAACTGGATGCAACTGTACGGGGTATCCGTATTAACAGGTATTGGTTTCACAATGAGCCTGTTTGTGGATTCACTGGCATTCAAGGATGACGCCTTGTATGAATATGCAGACCGCCTGGCGATACTCGGCGCTTCTTTCCTGGCGGGCATCGTCGGATACCTTGTTCTCAGATATGGCAAGAGCTGTAACTCGGAAACAAAACAAGAATGAACTACAGGAAAACATAGCAATGGAAACAGGTGGACTGTTTGGATTAGTGGTATTGATTGCGGATGTCTGGGCTATTCTGAATATCTTCCAGAGCTCCGCGACCACCGGCAGCAAGGCAGTGTGGATCGTGCTGGTACTGGTACTGCCGCTGCTGGGCGTGATCATCTGGTATTTTGCCGGACCGCGGGAAAGCTGAACCGGTTACGTTCATATGCAGTTCAACTGTGACTACATGACAGGCGTGCGCCGCTGGATCTGAGGCCCGTGCCACTGTTCGACAGGCTGTTCGGCAAGCGCCCACCGAAACCCGCACCGGTCGATGCGGTGCGCCAGATCATCGAGCGCTTCACTACCGCGACCCACGCCGGCGTCGATGCCGAGGACATCGGGCGCTACCCGCACAAACAGCGCAAGGTGATGGCATTCCATTTCGGTGCACTTGAGTACCTGACGAAGGAATACAGTCTCGACGAGACCGGGGAACTCGCCGTCTTCGTTATGTTCATCGACAGATATTTCAACCTGCCGGTCACCGAGACCGGCAGCATCAGCGAACTGCTGGAGAGTTTTGCATCCAACGTCGATGAACAGGAATACCTCGAGGCCGGCATCGATGTCTTCAGGCGCTGGCACGAACAAAATGAGCGTCGCGCCCCGCTGCAGCTCGGCGAGATGCTGCAGCGCAAATGAGCAGGGCGCTCACGGTTCAAGCGTATCCGGTGATCCATCCCCAATCCCTGTCGGGTTAAGCCTACAGGCCGTAACCCGGCATTACCCGACCATCGCCCTCAGGTATTATTCCCGGGCCACATTACATCCGCCGTCTGCTAAAATTACCGCCCGGTTACCCCTATGCCCCTGAAAAACTACCCACTACTCGCCCAGATCGATTCCCCGACCGACCTGCGTCGCCTGGAGGACCAGCAGCTGCCACAGCTGGCCGGCGAGCTGCGCGAATACCTGATTGACTCGGTTGCCAACACCGGCGGGCATCTCGCCGCCGGCCTCGGCACGGTGGAACTCACCATCGCCCTGCACCGGGTCTACAACACGCCGCGCGACCGCATCGTCTGGGACATCGGCCACCAGGCCTACCCGCACAAGATCCTCACCGGGCGGCGTGACGCCATGCACAGCCTGCGCCAGCAGCATGGCCTGAGCGGTTTCCTGAGCCGCGCGGAAAGCGAATATGACGCCTTCGGCGCCGGGCATTCCAGCACCTCGATCAGCGCGGCCCTTGGTATGGCCGTGGCCGCGGCCCATGAACAGGAAAACCGCAAGAGTGTCGCCATTATCGGCGACGGTGCGATGACCGCCGGCATGGCCTACGAGGCACTCAACAATGCCGGCGACCAGGAATGCGACCTGCTGGTCATCCTCAACGACAACGAAATGTCGATCTCGCCAAACCGCGGCGCAATGCACAACTATCTGACGCACATTCTGTCGAGCCGGTTCTATACGGGAGTGCGCGAGCAGAGTAAACATATCCTGCACAACCTGCCGGGCACGCGCCGTTTCTTCGGGCGCTGGGAGGAACACCTCAAGGGCATGGTGCTGCCGGGCACGCTGTTCGAGGAACTCGGCTTCAACTATATCGGCCCGCTCGACGGCCATGACCTGCCGGCACTCGTCAGCACGCTCAAAAACCTGCGTGACCTCAAGGGCCGCCAGTTCCTGCATATCGTCACCCGCAAGGGCAAGGGCTACGACCCGGCCGAGCAGGACCCGTGCAACTACCACGGCGTAACCCCGTTCGACCGCGCCACCGGCACCCCGCAACCGGGCACGGCCAGTAAAACCTATACTGAAGTCTTCGGCGACTGGCTGTGCGACATGGCGGCCACTGATGAACGGCTGCAGGCCATTACCCCGGCCATGTGCGAAGGCTCCGGCATGGTCCGGTTTGCAAAAACCTGTCCTGAACGTTACTTCGATGTCGGCATCGCCGAGCAGCACGCGCTGACCTTCGCGGCGGGACTGGCGAGCGAGGGCCTGAAACCGGTTGTCGCGATTTATTCCACTTTCCTGCAACGCGCCTATGACCAGCTCATTCACGACATCGCATTGCAGGACCTCGACGTAACCCTGGCCATCGACCGCGCCGGGCTGGTTGGCGCCGACGGCGCCACCCATGCCGGGGTTTTCGATCTCAGTTTCCTGCGCTGCATACCGAACCTGGTAATCATGGCGCCCGCCGATGAAACCGAGTGCCGCCAGCTGCTGACCACGGCCTGGCGACACAGCGGCCCGGCCGCGGTGCGTTATCCGCGCGGCACGGGGTCCGGGATATTACCCGGGCCGGAACTCGACGAACTGCCGCTCGGCAAGGCCGAGATCCGCCGCACCGGCAAGCAGGTTGCCATCCTTGCCTTTGGCAGCCGTGTCGCTGATGCTCAGGTAGCCGGCGAGGCGCTCGATGCCACCGTGGTCAACATGCGCTTTGTGAAACCTATGGATTGCGATCTCGTCATTGCCATGGCACAGGAACACGAGTTAATCGTTACCGTCGAGGAAAATGCCGTCGCCGGCGGTGCCGGCGCGGCCGTCAACGAACTGCTGGCGCAACATGGTATCACCCTGCCGGTACTCAACCTCGGCATCCCCGACCGCTTCATCTCGCACAGCAACCGCGCATTGCAACTCGCCGAATGTGGCATCGATGCCGCCGGCATCGAAACTGCCATCGCGGCACAAACAACCACCACGACACTCCCGACAGAACAGCAGGCCGGCTAGTAGTGGATTGGCATTTCTGGATTCCCGCTTTCGCGGGAATGACGCCGGAGTGTCATTGCGATCCTCTTGCAATGACGAATAACAGTGAGCTTCCTTAATTCAATCAGTTTTTTTTCAGCTCTTCGTCACCATCGGTGGGCATGTCGTAGGCCTTCGAGCTGACATGCTCTTCGTCGGCATCCATTTCGCGGCGTTCCTGGATACGTGAGCGGCGCTGCTCCAGCCGTGCCTCGCGGGCACCCTCGCGCTGCGGGATGGACATTTCACCGAACAGCACCTGCTTGAGAAAGCGCATGGCAAAGGCCAGCAACGCCTCTTCATCTTCCAGCAGCTTGTCCATGCCGATCGCGTCGGCATCGAAGATCGCGGTAAAGCCTTCGGTCTGGATGAATTCCCGGAACTTGTCCATGTCGTAGCTGCACATGTCGTACAGCTGCAGGCTGCGTCCGGACGGTGCGCCCACGGTCGGGCCGCTGGAGCGCTTCTTCAGAATGATGTCGCGCCACTCGCGGTTCATGACATCGTACTTGTCGACGCCCTGCTCCTTGCGGTACTCGCCCACCGTCTGGGTCTTTGGCTCCTCGTGTCCCTTGCAATGCGGCTCACTGACGACGAAATACATGTCTTCAACAGTCGAGCTGTCCTTCTTGCGCACGCCCATGCTGCCCAGCGCATAGTAACGGCACGCAGTCGGCCGGTCCTCGTAGACCGTGCAGCCTTCCTCGCTCAGAAACACGCATTCCCGTGTGTCCGGCTTGGTACGCAGCTTCAGGCCCGGCATGCCGTGGTGGTCCATCTGGAATGGCAGGGTATAACGCGCGACAAAATCGTAGGAGGTGGTCTCCTTGCGGTTCTTCAGGCGAATGATGTCGTAGGGCAGCAGCTGTATATCGATGTTGCGGCAGCATTCGTTGAAACAGGATATACCCGGGTGGCAGCTGAACCGGAATTCGTCATCCAGCCCGAGCTGCACGGGACTAACGGGGCTCTCGAACGGGATGTCACTGAACTTCCCCTCGAAGATGTCATCGGCGCCCTCGTATTCGAGGGGTTTATTGACCGGTTTTTCGTCGCTCATGATTTAACAACCTGCGTAGGTCGGGTTACGGCCTGCGGCCTAAACCGACCTACGTCTATAATCAAGTCTGTAGGAGCGGGCTTGCCCGCGAACCGGTGTACCGCAAATCCGCTGTTCGCCGGCAAGCCGGCTCCTACAGGTTCAGAGTAAAAAGGCCGGACACCTTGCGGCATCCGGCCTTTGGTTACTGCCTTGTACCAGCTTGCCTAGATGTCAGCACCGGGATGCTGCATGGCTTTCACCTCATCATCGGCCGGCTTGATCAGCTGTACGTACTTGACCTTCTTGCAGCTCCACTCGCCGGTGTTACGGTCGTAGGTGGAGTTGACGAAGCACTTCCAGTTGTCTTCGTCGATGGCCAGGTAATCCGCCCGGTAGTAGTAACCCGGGTAACGGGATTCCTCGCGGAACTGGATGTGCTTCATGTGCGCGTAGGCCGCCAGCAGGCGGTGATAGTTCTCCCAGGCACGCAGCAGCTCATGCAGGTCCTTGGCACGCAGCTTGAGGCTGTCCTCGCGCAACATGCCCAGTTTACGCTCGGCCACTTCCAGCATCGCCTTGTTGGTCTGGTACATGGTCGAGACACCGGCCACGTATTCGTCCATCACTTTCTGCAGGCGGAACTGGAACATCTTCGGCGTGATGTAGTGCGGGTTGATGTCGATCGCCGTGGTGTAGTCCTTGTTCTCGAGGTAGTTCTTCACCGGCTGGTAGATCTCGGCGACGATATCGTCGACGCTGCGATCCAGCTCCGGCTTGAAGTCCTGGTTGTCGAGCACGTACTTCACCATGGACTTGGCCGCAATGCGTCCCTCGGTGTGGGAACCGGAGGAGAACTTGTGACCGGAAGCACCGACGCCGTCACCGCCTGTGAACAGGCCCTTGACGGTAGTCATGCGGTTGTAGCCCCAGTGGTAGTGATCCGGGGTGCCCGGAATGTCATCCGGGCCGGAACACCAGATACCGGCACAACCGGCATGTGAACCCAGCAGGTAGGGCTCGGTCGGCATCAGCTCGGACATCTCCTTGTCAGGTTCGATGTTCTCACCGGCCCAGACGCCGCACTGACCGATGGTCATGTCGAGAAAGTCTTCCCAGGCCTCGGCCTCGAGATGCTTGATCTCTTTCGGTGTCATGGTCTCGGCCAGCTTGGCCAGCGCTGTCGGGGTATCCATGAAGATCGGGCCGCGGCCTTCCTTCATCTCATGCATCATGAGGTGGTTACGCAGACAGGTGCCCATCTTGTGGCCTTCGGCGTAGCCGTCATAGCCGGCCTCGGCGAGCAGGTGCGCATTCTTTGCCTGATAGTCCTCGCCCATGGCATTCATGGCCTGTGCCTTGAACAGCAGGAACCACGCGCCCACCGGGCCGTAACCGTCCTTGAAGCGGGCGGGTACGAAACGGTTTTCCATCAGCGTCAGCTCGGCGCCGGCCTCGGCCGCCATGGAATAGGTGGAACCGGCGTTCCAGACCGGGTACCAGGCACGACCCTGGCCTTCACCAACCGAACGCGGACGGAATACGTTCACGGCGCCGCCGCAGACCAGCAGGCAGGCCTTGAACTTGTAGATGTAGACCTTGTTCTCGCGTACCGAGAAACCGGCAGCACCCGCAACCCGGGTCGGGTCATTCTTGTCGTTGAGCAGGCGCACGATGAAGACACGCTCCTGGATACGGTCGGTACCCAGCGCCTTCTTGGCGGCCTCGGCAACGATCCACTTGTAGGACTCACCGTTGATCATGATCTGCCACTTGCCGGAACGCACCGGCCTGCCGCCTTCGGTCAGTGACTTGCCTTCGTCACCCGGCTGTTTCCAGATCGGCAGGCCCCACTCTTCAAAGTGGTGCACGGAATCGTCCACATGCCGGCCGGTGTCATACACCAGGTCCTCGCGGGTGATACCCATGAGATCGCCACGCACGTAACGCACGTAGTCGGCCGGGTCATTCTCGCCCATGTAAGTGTTGATGGCGGACAGGCCCTGTGCCACGGCACCGGAGCGGTCCAGTGCGGCCTTGTCGACCAGCTTGATGTTCAGATCGACGCCCTGTGCCTTGGCGACGTCGGCCCAGCGCATGATCTCGTATGCGCAGCCACAGGCGGCCATGCCACCGCCGATCATGAGGATATCGACTTCTTCCTCAACCACCTCGGGGTTACCAAATCCATATTCAG
>JAUVNM010000205.1 GCA_030599705.1 Gammaproteobacteria bacterium | reverse complement strand
TGGACGGCACCATTCCGCGCAAACATCTCGGGCAGGTGCTCTCGGAAATTGAACGCATGTCTGCAGAGTACAATCTGCCGGTATGCAATGTCTTTCATGCCGGTGACGGCAACCTGCACCCCCTGATCCTGTACGATGCCAACCTGCCCGGCGAACTGGAGCGGACCGAGGAACTCGGCGGCAGGATACTCGAGCTGTGTGTTGCCGTGGGCGGCACCATCACCGGCGAACACGGTGTCGGCATGGAGAAAATCAACCAGATGTGCGCACAGTTCAATGCCGCCGAGCTGACCCAGTTTCATGCGATCAAGCAGGCATTCGACAGCGCGCAACTGCTAAACCCCGGCAAGGCCATTCCCACTCTGCACCGTTGCGCCGAGTTCGGCGCCATGCACGTACACGCAGGCAAGTTGCCGCACCCTGAACTGGAGCGATTCTGAGCGCCTCGTCAAATATTCATGAACGAACTGATCGAAACATTCCAGGACACCTTGCTGGCCGCCGGCCGTAACACCACACCAGTGTCGATCAGCGGCAGTGGCAGCAAGGCATTTTATGGGCGTCCGGCATACGGCGAGAATTTCTGTGTCAGGGACTATGCCGGCGTCATCGATTATTCACCGACCGAACTGGTGATAACGGCACGCGCCGGCACATCACTGGCCGAGGTGGAGGCCGTTCTGTCCGCGGAAAACCAGGTGCTGGCATTTGAACCACCGTCCTTTGGCCCCGGCGCAACGCTGGGCGGCACCATTGCCTGCGGGTTGTCTGGACCACGGCGCCCCTGGGCCGGTGCCGCGCGCGACTTCGTCCTGGGTATTACCTGCCTGAACGGCAAGGGTGAGTACCTGCGCTTTGGCGGCCAGGTCATGAAAAATGTGGCCGGTTACGATGTCTCGCGCCTGCTCACCGGTTCCCTCGGGACGCTGGCGGTACTGCTCGATATTTCACTGAAGGTGCTGCCGCGCCCGGAAACCGACATCACCCTGTGCCGTGATTCCACCCCGGCAGAGGCCATCCAGCTGATGAACCGGTGGGCCGGAAAACCCCTGCCGCTGTCAGCCGCCTGCTTTTATGACGGACAACTGGCTGTCCGTCTGTCCGGCAATCCACGCGGCGTACACGCGGCCGCGGAAAAACTCGGCGGTGATTCAATGGACACGGCAGGCACATTCTGGGAGGACATCCGCGAACACCGGCATGCCTTCTTCAGCGGAGCAGAACCCCTGTGGCGCCTGTCAGTACCACCCGCTACCGCACCGCTGCCACTGGAAGGCGATGGCCTGCTTGACTGGGGCGGTGCCCAGCGCTGGATCAGGACAGCGCTGCCGGCCGCACGGGTCCGTGCCGTGGCGGAGAAGTCCGGCGGCCATGCCAGCCTGTTTCGAGGTGATGACCGCGATGCAGTTTTTCAACCGCTGCCGGCAGCGCTGCTGGCCCTGCACCAACGCCTCAAGCACAGCTTCGACCCGGAAGGCATCCTCAATCCTGGCCGGATGTACGCGGACCTCTGATGCAAACCGCGCTGACTGAATCCTTCCTGCAGACCAGGGCCGGCAAGGCCGCTGACCGGATCCTGCGCAACTGCGTACACTGCGGCTTCTGCAATGCCACCTGCCCGACCTACCAGTTGACCGGCGATGAGCTCGATGGCCCGCGCGGCCGCATTTACCTGATCAAGCAAATGCTCGAAGGTCATCCGCCCACGTCCCGCACCCGGCTGCACCTGGACCGCTGCCTGACGTGCCGGGCCTGTGAAACGACGTGTCCCTCGGGGGTGGTTTATCACCAGCTGCTCGAAACCGGCCGCGAAACCCTGGAAACCATGGCTCCCCGGCCACGCCTGCAGCAAGGATTGCGCTGGCTGCTGCGCATGGTCCTGCCCCGGCCATATCTGTTCGTTCCCCTGTTGAAGCTGGGACAATGGACGGGGCCGTTATTGCCGCAGGCCCTGCGCCTGAAAATCCCCCGCACCCGGCCATCCAGGCCCTTTACACCCGGTATCCGGCACCCGCGCACCATGCTGCTGCTGGATGGCTGCGTACAGCCGGCACTGGCGCCGCAAATCAACACGGCCACGCGCCGGGTACTGGACCGGCTCGGCATCAACACGGTTGTTGCAGCCGGCAGTGGCTGCTGCGGTGCCATCGATCAACACCTCGATGCTCCGGCTGAGGCCAGGCAGTTCATGCGCCGCAACATCGACGCCTGGTGGCCGGCTATCGAGGCAGGCGCCGAGGCCATTATTGTGACCGCCAGCGGCTGCGCTCCCATGGTCAAGGACTATGAACGGCTGCTTGCCGATGACACCCGCTACGCCGGGAAGGCCGCCCGCGTCAGCGAACTTGCCAAGGATATCAGTGAAGTCATTCGTGGAGAAAACCCGTTTGATCGACTCACCCTGTCACGCGGCAAGGGAAGAATCGCCTTTCATTCCCCCTGCACCCTGCAACATGCACAATCGTTGAATGGCGTTGTGGAGGGCCTGCTCGAGCAGGCCGGTTATGAATTGGTGCCGGTCACAGACAGTCATCTGTGTTGCGGTTCGGCTGGTACCTATACTATCCTGCAGCCGCAATTTGCAGCGCAGCTGCGCGACGACAAGTTACAGACACTGCAGAAACACGGACCCGCTATTATCGCCACCGCCAATATCGGTTGCCTGACACACATGGCAAACCATGCACGTGTCCCCCTCAAACACTGGATCGAACTGATCGAAACCCTGCTTCCGGAAACTCACTGACCATGACTGACCTTCCCCTCCTCGTAGAGCCGAAGACCCTCGAAGCAAGACTCGGCGCTGATAATCTGCTGGTAGTCGATCTCGGCAAGGCCGAAACCTACCGGAAATTGCATATCCCCGGCGCGGTATTCCTGGACTACCCGGCGATTGTTGCCGTCAATAAACCGGTGATGGGTCTGTTGCCGGATAGCGCGGCACTGGAACGTATTTTCTCGGCAACCGGAATAGACAGTGATACCCACGTGGTGGCCTGTGACGATGAAGGCGGCGGCAGGGCGGCACGCCTGTTGTGGACACTGGAATGCGCCGGTCACCGGCACATGTCTCTGCTGAACGGGGGCATCCATGCATGGGCAAATGAGGGGCATCCCTACGATGAAGCCCCGGTGACTCCCGTCGTCACTGAATTCAAGGTTGTTTACAACGACAGTCCCGTTGCCGACAGTACCTATATAAATGATCGCCTGGGCAATCCGGAAACGCGGCTGCTGGATGTCCGCAGTCCCGATGAATACAACGGCATCAAAAAATATGCCGAACGCGGCGGACATATCCCGGGGGCCGTAAACTGTGAATGGACCAATATGATGGACCAACAGCACAACCTGCGCTTCAAACCGGATGCCGGGTTGCTCGATATGCTCGCGGCGCTGGGTATAACGCCGGACAGGGAAACCATCACCTATTGCCAGACACACCACCGCTCCGCACACAGCTACGTGGTACTGAAGCATCTGGGCTTCAGCAAGGTGAAGGGTTACCCCGGTTCCTGGTCAGACTGGGGCAACAATCCGGACCTGCCGGTAGAATAACCCCCTTGATATAACCTCGTGCATTCCTCCAGTATGGAAAATGGGGGACCCGAAAATGGCAGGAGGGGTTCCAGGTTCAACACGGCATCTATTCGACCTGTACGTTATAATCCTTCGTCATATTTACGGTTAATCGATGAGGTCAATATCTTGGCATCTAATAAAGGACGGGCATACTTCACGCTTGCTGGTTATCATTTCAATCCCGATGACATCACTCGTCTGCTTGGCATCGAACCCTCCTCCGTCAACGGAGCCGGTGCAAACAGTGGATTGGACAATCCCGTGATCAGTTCCTGGGAGTTATCGACGGATACTATCACTGATGATGTGGACGTTTATGACTTGACGGACATCATCATTAAGCAACTGGAACCGATCAAAGAAAAGATTCTACAAGTAATTAAAAACCACAACCTGTCACCCAGGATCGGTGTCGTCCTGGTTTTGTCTGTTGACAAAGATGAGTCGAGTCCTGATGTCGGGTTCGGTGCCCGAACAATCCGCTTCCTGGCAGAAATTGGCGCATTTATTAATGTCGAGTATCAACTTTCTGAGCGGATTTGATCCTAACACCCAGTTGAGGGGATTTTTGGAACGATAACGAGGGAAGAATACCCACTTAAAAACAACGTTTTATACATATCCTGTTATATTTCTGCTTCAGAAGATGTAAAATAGTCAGCACATCGAGCTAGTTTCCAGCTGCAATTTCTTGCGGTGGCTGTCACGGTTTTTTTAGTATGAGGCTATATTATGAGCGGACCCGGGCCCAAAACCAGACCAAAAGTTCCTGAAGGCAAATCACAGCTTCTAACAACTCGCCAGAAG
>JAUVNM010000221.1 GCA_030599705.1 Gammaproteobacteria bacterium | reverse complement strand
TCTTGATCGTGACATTATTCCAGCCCTCATACATGCACTTAAACCCGGTGGTCTGATTTTTTATCAAACCTTCACCCGGCAACGCGTATCCGATCGAGGACCGCAACGAGCGGAATTCAGATTGGCTGATCAGGAACTGCTGCATCTGTTTTCCGGGTTACAGGTATTGTTCTATCGCGAAGAGGGATGTGTTGGCGATGTGCAGCAAGGCTTTAGAGATGAGGCGATGTTTATCGGAAGGAAAAAGAGTTAAATCAATCAATTCCAGGTAATGCTGTCAACCAGCATTACCTGGAATCAGAATTTTGTCCTGTTATACGGAGGCCTGTATGCCTTGTAACTATGTTTTGATCCTGTTCATGCTGCTTGCCTCGCACGTGCATGCAGCGCCCATGGAACTGAGTCCGGAACAGGTCAGAAAGGATCTCGGGTCTGCAATCAGGGAGATTTCGGTGATTGAGCCGCATGAACAGTGCGGGGAGACCAATTACATTGTTACATACGTCGGGATACCGCTCAGAATATTGATTGAATATTACTACCCTGGGGAATGGACAGGCTTCAGCGGAGACATACACTTGATCGCCCGCGATGGCTATTTGGGGATCGTTGAGGCAGGCAAGATGCGGGAAAAAGATGCCTACCTGGTATTTGCCCGGGCAGATGCCAAACCATTTCTTGTTGATAATAACCAGCAGGGTGAACGTGATGTGCCACTTGGTCCCTTTTATCTTGTTTGGGACAATATTGGAGATCCGGATTTACAGAAAATGTGCTCCTATGGCTGGCCTTATCAGGTGGACCGAATCCAGCTGGTTTCAGACTCGATTTATGCTGGTCTGATACCGCCTGGTGCTTCTCCTTCTGCGCAGGCGGGATTTGCTGCCTTCAAGACATATTGCCTGGGTTGTCACCACATCAATGGGGTTGGTGGCAGGAAAGTGGGGGCGGAAATGAAACTGCTGGTTAACGGCAAGACCAGGGAGGATCTGCGCGCCTGGATCAGTGATCCGCAGAAAGTACGACCGGCAACCACCATGCCGCCACTCAACAGGGGCCTCGACAACAAGGAAAGACAGCGCGTCATTGACCAGATTATCGAATTTCTTGGGGTGCTCTGACAGGGAATAAAGATTTTTCGCCTCGTCATTCCGGGCCTGCGCAGGGATGACGGTTGTCTGGTCTCAAGTAAGAGCCATTCTGCTCTGATCCCGTTTATTCCGCTTGCCAGTTACTTGATAACGATGATCTCGACCGGTGAGACGCGACCGGCGGCAATATTTTCCACCATGTTGCTGATCTTGACCGGCGCGGACTCACCCATGGCGATGTGCACGCCCAGGGGCGGGGTGCCACCTGCCTGCTCCATGCGCCGGCCTGTTTCTTCAAAGAACGCTGCCGCAAATTCACGGCGGTCGCGCATCCTGACAATGTCGAAACCGGCCTGCTCGAGTGCTTCCATATATTGTGCCTGGGTGGCCAATGCGCTGGTACCCGGTACGGAAGACCATGGGACGGGGTAGGTTAACGCCTCGTCGCTGGTCTGCATCACGTCATAGACGCCAAAGAGAGCACCGGGCTTTATCAAGCGGTAAACCTCTGCAAACAGTCCGGCCTTGTCGGGGATATTCATGCCGACGTGCAGCATGAAGGCCGCATCAAAACTTTCATCGGCAAATGACATCGCCGTGGCATCGCCCTGGTGGAGTTCGATCTGACCGGACAGGCCAACCCATTCGCACAGGGACTGTCCGGTTGCTACGAATTCGGGGGTCAGATCGATGCCGGTAACACGACAGCCGAAGCGGCTGGCAACAAACCGGGAAGTGCCGCCAATGCCGCAGCCGATATCCAGCGTGTGGTCGTCTGCCGACAATTCCAGCTGGCTGATGAATTCCTCTGATGCCTGGCGTCCACCGATATGGAATTCATCCACCGGGGCCAGTTCATCCACGGTGACCGTGGCGGCTGTCTTGCCAATGGCTTGCACACCGCTGAGGATCCGGTCGAGCAACTGACCATCGGTATAGTGTGCGGCGACGCTGTCTTTCATTGCGATTCCCCGATAACACCGGGGTGCGAGGCGGGTGGCAGCGTAAAGAGCTCCTGCGGAGTACTGACACCGCGCAGAGTGTGCATGCCGAGCGAAACCAGCCTGGTCGGGAAATGGCGGGAAAACTCCGCTGATAACAAAATATTTTGATCGAGCGTCTTGCACATGCCTTCGATACGCGAAGTTTCATTTACGGCCGAACCGATGACGGTAAAATCAAGCCGTCCCGGGGTACCGATGTTTCCGTACATAAGGTTGCCGATGTGCATACCGATCCCGAAGCCGATAGCTTTCTCGCCCCGTTCAGCCCCTTGTTGATTAATCAACGTAATTTCACGCTGCGCATCCTGCGCTGCATCGATGGCACGCTCGGCCGCCTCTGGACTAGCGGGGTCTTCGATCGGAAAAATCGCCAATATCGCGTCGCCGATAAATTTCAGCACCTCACCGCCGTGATCCAGTACCGCCCCCGCCATGCAGTCGAAAAACCGGTTCAGCAGCGCCAGGTATTCCTCACGGGCGAGCGCTTCCGTGAGCGCTGTGGAATCGCGCAAGTCGCAAAACCAGATTACCGCATGGATATCTTCACCATCACCGCGCTTGATCGAACCTTCCAGGACCCGCTGCCCGCTATGTTTGCCCAGATAGGTGGCGAGTAAAGTAATTGCCGTACGGCGTAAGGCATGTACCTCGAACAGGCGACTCAACACCGGCAGGATTTCATAGAACTGACCAAGTTCTTCCGTTGAAAAGCCACCCGAGCGATCCGAGACCAGGGTGATTATGTTGATCTGACCATCCGAGAATAACAGCGGCATGGCCACATAATCGGTAGCGCCCCTGGCATGCAGTTCCTCGAGAATTGGAAAGTCAAACTGCGGGTCGGGTCCATCCAGAGAACGCCGTACACCACCGGCACCGTCCAGGATGGGCATATACGGGCTTTCCTTGTGTTCCCGTGTCTCCAGTACATCGTGTGGCGCACTGAATGTTTCTACCGCGTCGGTATCGCGCCACCAGGTATAGCCGGTAGCGAACAATTCCGGGTGCAACGTACGCATGAGAAATTGCAGGCGCCAAATCGGCACGCCGGATGAAAACAGACAATGCGACAACTGGATTACCAGCTCGTGAACCGACGTGGTGTTCCCGGCATTACTTAATAACCAATCGGAAAAAATATTCAGGTTGGACGGGGTCGAATCCCGCGTTTGCTCCAGGACCTGCTTTTCATCCTCATACCAGGCTTCCATGGCATTCCAGGTAAAGGCAAGATAACCCTGGATCTCTTGTGCGTCTTCCAGCGGATTCTCATAACTCCATACCGCATTTTCCGCGACTTGACTGCCGGCCGCTATGGACCAATATGATGCGTTGCCCTTGAACGGGCAATGGGTACGATGTTCAGTGCGCTGCAATAAATCCATGCGCACATCCTTGCGCGGAAAATAGTACACCAGCGGCAGCCGGGTTTCGTGGAGCACCAGCGCATCCGTGCTGTCCGCAATGATCTCACCGGCAAAGACAACCCGCACCCGCTTCCTGCACAGCTCCACGACGACGCGATAGGCAGCGTCGGCCTCTCTCAGGGTGTCAGAGCGCATTTTTTCCTGTCCCGGTTCAAGGTGAGATTCGAACAAGGCCCGCTAGGCCGTTATACGTGACCCTGATAATTCATGAAGTCCAAGATACATGATGATTGAAGAGAATCAATAGGGTCATAACAGGCCATTTGAACTAAAAGAGCCGGAGGTCATGAAAGTCTTTATCAGGTATTCTGGTCTCTGTGTATTTCATCCACCAACCCTCGACCCGTGGAGCACACCATGAAATCCGGTCTCGATCGACTGATCAACGAGCCTGCGTTACGCCAACCGTTGCGCGGCCGGCGCGTGGCCTTGCTGGCGCATCCGGCCTCGGTAACCACAGATCTTGTCCATGCGCTGGATGCCCTGGCCGGTCTGGGCGACATCCGGCTCACCGCGGCATTCGGGTCCCAGCACGGACTGCGCGGTGACAAGCAGGACAACATGGTGGAGTCGCCGGACT
>JAUVNM010000179.1 GCA_030599705.1 Gammaproteobacteria bacterium | reverse complement strand
GGCATGCCCGTGGTGAACATGTGGTGCCCCCAGACTACGAAGGACAGCAACGCAATGGACGCTGTCGCGTAGACCATCGAGTGATAGCCAAAAAGTTTTTTGCGAGCGAACGTCGGAATTATCTGCGAGGCAATGCCGAAGCCCGGCAGGATCATGATGTACACCTCGGGGTGCCCGAAAAACCAGAACACGTGCTGGAACAGCACCGGGTCACCGCCACCGGCGGCGTCGAAGAAACTGGTGCCGAAGTTGCGGTCCGTCAGCATCATGGTCACCACGCCGGCAAGTACCGGCATTACGGCAATCAGCAGGAAGGCGGTGATGAACCAGGTCCAGACAAACAGCGGCATCTTCATCAGGGTCATACCCGGGGCCCGCATGTTGAGCACCGTGGCAATAATGTTGATAGCGCCCATGATGGATGAGAAACCCAGCATGTGGACGGCAAAGATAAAGAAGTCCGTGCTGTCCGGCGCAAAGGTCGTGGACAGCGGCGCATAGAAGGTCCAGCCAAAGGCCGGGCCGCCGCCTTCCATGAACAGAGTGCTGACCAGCATGGTGCCGGCAAACGGGAGAATCCAGAAGCTCCAGTTGTTCATACGCGGCAGGGCCATGTCCGGGGCACCGATCATCAGTGGCACCTGCCAGTTGGCGAGACCCACCATGGCCGGCATAATGGCACCAAACACCATGATCAGGCCATGCATGGTGGTCATGGTATTGAAAAAGTTCGGATCGACGACCTGCATGCCCGGCTGAAACAGCTCGGCGCGGATCACCATCGCCATGGCGCCACCGACCAGAAACATGATGAAGGCAAACCACAGGTACAGGGTACCGATGTCCTTGTGGTTGGTCGTGGTGATCCAGCGCATGATGCCGCTGGGTGCGCCGTGATGATGCTCGTCGTGTGTGGTTGCTGTACTCATTGATTCATTCTCCACTTGTATACCTGAATTCCCTAGCGTGCGGCCGCGACGTCGGATGGCTGCACCATGTCACCAGCACTGTTACCCAGTGCGTTACGCTGGTAGGTGATAACGGCGGCCAGATCGACGTCATTCAGCTGGGCGCCGAAGGCCTGCATGGCGGTCCCGGCCTTGCCGTTCATGACAATATCCATGTGGCCGGTGGTATCACCGGTGGCGATGGGGCTGCCGGTAATCGCCGGGAATACACCCGGAATACCCTGACCGTTGGCCTGGTGACAGGCGGCGCAATTGGTGTTGTAAACCGACTCACCCTTGGCGACCAGGTCATCCCGGGTCCAGGTCTGGGTGGCCGCTTCCGCCGCTGCAGCAGCCCCGGCCTTCTGGTCGGCGACCCACTGCTGGTAGTCATCCTCGGTCTTGGCGATCAGCACGATGGGCATGAAGCCATGATCCTTGCCGCACAGCTCCGCACACTTGCCACGGTAGGTGCCCGGCTCAAACAGCTCGGTCCAGCCGTCATTGATGAAGCCCGGCACGGCGTCCTGTTTCCAGCCAAGATCCGGTACCCACCAGGAGTGGATGACGTCATTGGAGGTAATCAGGAAGCGGATCTTTTTGTTGATGGGAACAACGACAGGGTTATCCACATCCATAAGATAGGTGTCATCTTTCGGTGCATCACCCTCGATCTGGTCCCGCGGGGTGGTCAGTACGCTGAAGAAACTGATGTCATCTTCCAGGTAGTCATATTTCCACTTCCACTGGTAGCCGGTGATCTGGATAGACATGTCCGCGTCACGCGTGTCTTCCAGCGCCAGCAGGGTCTTGGTGGCCGGGATCGCCATACCGACCAGAATCAGGAACGGGATGGTCGTCCAGATGATCTCGACCGTCGTGCTCTCGTGAAAAGTCGCGGGTACCGCGCCTTTCGACTTGCGATGCGTCACGAGCGAATAGATCAGGACGGCGAATACACCGATACAGACCACGACACAGAGCCAGAAGACCAGCATATGCAGGTCATAGACCTTGCGGCTGATATCCGTAACACCCGGTGTGAGGTTCAGGGGATATTCGGCAAAGGCATTGCCGGTAGCGAGCAGGAGGACCGTGCCCCAGATACCGTACAAGGCACCTTTCAGTTTTCTAGCAAACATGCATCGACTCCCTAAAACTTTAAAGTTATAAATTCTGTAAAACCCAACGGCGTGCCGGCCGGTTCAGCGATCTTCCCGGAACCAGTCGCTACGGCAGATCACCCCTTCCAGGTCTTCCGCCAGTTCGCAGCGTTCCTGTTCATTCAAAAACCTGCCGATCTCGACCTGCCGGCCCTGGAAGGCAACAGCCAGCCGACTCGGATACCAGGTGATGGATGAGTGCTCCAGGATGACCCGCGCCCATGCGCGTGGACATTCCCAGTGTTCCCGTGGCTGCCGGCGGCCCTTTTCCACGGTCACGATATCCGCATTTACCGTAACGACCTCCCGAATCTGGCTACGTGAAACGCACAGATAACAGGCCACACCCAGTACAACTACCTCAAGTCCGGCAAACGGCAACACCGGCCAGAATCCGTGCATTGCAAAGGCAAGTCCGATTCCCAGGCAACAGGCTGCAATCACCAGGTAGACCTTCAATGCACCGCGCCATGACAGGGAACAGTGCGGACGAATCACCCAGTAACAATCCGCACCGGAAGGATCACATACCCGCTCAACCACGCCAGATTCTTTCTTGCCAGCCGTTCCAGCCTGCCCTGCTCACAGGATTCTCATGCTTATGGCGCAGGATTTCCCCCGGACCGCTGTTCTGGCTGTGGCATTTTGTCGCACACGAAAAAAAGTCCGCGCATTGTATAGAAGAAAGTGCTGTGATTCAACGCGGTAAATCGCTCAGGTATAGCCTGCGGCGGGCAGTGACAGGCGATCTGCCACCGCCTTCGCGGACACCGTGTCCAGCATCGGGACAACCCCCAGTAGTGGCGCATATATCATTGATTTTAATGTATTTATATTTTCCTTCAGGGTATCGGTGGGCGGCGGCAGGCAGTTGGCGACCCAGCCGGCGAGCCGCAGCCCGCTGGCCTCGATGGCGCGCCGCGTCAACAGCGCATGGTTCAGGCAGCCGAGCCGGATCCCCACCACCAGGATGACATCCAGCCCCAGCCGCACAGCAAGATCTGCCACGGTTTCCCCCCCATTCAGCGGCACCAGCCAGCCACCGACCCCCTCGACGCAGACCCGGTCCGCCCGGCTGCGCAGCTCCGCGAATCCCGCTTCAAGTCTGTCCAGGTCGATGCGGGTACCCGCCGCTGCCGCGGCGCTGTGCGGTGCCATCGGAGGCTCGAAGGCATACGGGTTCACCGCCTCATAGGCCAGCTCAATACTGGCCTGCTGCCGCAGTCGCTGTGCGTCGTCATTGCGCAGGCCCTGCGGCGTCGGTACGCAACCCGTGGCCACCGGTTTCATGCCCGCCACGCGGTGCCCCCGGTCCTGCAGCCACTGCATCAGCCCGAGTGTGACCACCGTCTTGCCGACCCCGGTATCGGTGCCGGTAATGAAATAGCCGCGCGTACCATCCATGATTATTCGGACGGCGGGCGCGTCAGCAGCACCTCGACCTGCCCCGTCGCCGGAGATGCTGCCGGTGACCAGGCATGGCCGTACACTACCTCGTAGCTGGCGGGTAATACCCCGTCACTGCGAAACACCTCGTAGGCCTGTTCAACCTGCTGCAAGCGGTACCGGCCGGTCAGTCCGCGCGGCCGCCCGGCAGTCACATTGTGTGCGCCAAGGTGTTTCAGGTCCTGCATCAGGGTGCGCACCTCGCGGTAGGTCACCGTGATGCGCTCGGCGTCCATTACCGGTTCCGCCCAGTGCGTCCTGACCAGGGCATCGCCGACGTCATGCAGGTCGATGAAGGCATTTACATGGGTAAAACCGTCGACGGCCTCCCAGCTCGCGCGCAACTCCCGCAGCGTGTCCGGTCCGAAGGTCGTGAACATCAGCAGGCCGCCGGGTGCGAGTACCCGGCGCAGCTCGGTGAATACCGGCTCCAGGTCCATGCACCACTGCAGCATCAGGTTGGAGAAGATGAGCTCGAAACTGTCATTTGCAAACGGCAGGTATTCGCCGTCACCGCAGACACAGGCCGGCTTGCGCAGCCAGCCACCGCGGTTTTGCGTATGGCGCAGCATGTTCAGCGCAATATCGAGAGCAACGACATTGGCCTTGCGATAGCGCTTCAACAGGGCCTTGCTGAACTCACCGGTACCCGCACCGAGGTCCAGTACCCGCGTCGGCTGCAGCCGCACCAGGTCGAGGCGCTCCAGCATGCGATCACCGACCTCGCTCTGCAAGGCCGCCGCTTCATCATAGGTCGCCGCCGCACGCTCGAAGGCAAGTCGCGCCTGCTGCTTGTCCAGCCGGTAATTGTCCGCATGGTCAGGCATGGCTTTCCCCGGCCAATGGTGGCTTCCCGCCCAGCAGAAATTCCCGGACCGCAGTGGCAACCGCCTCGGGGCGCGCGATAAACAGGGCATGACCGGCACCGTCAATCACCCGGCTCTGGCCAGCAGCCGCAAGTTGTGCCGCCTGCTGACCGGCCGCGGCCGGCACCAGGGTGTCGCGCGACCCCATCAGGAACAGCACCCGCTGCACCAGCTCCGGCAGACGTTCGCGCAGGTCGGTGTCGCGCAGCATCCCGAGCCCGGCCAGCAGCGCCACGGTGTCCGGCTCCCCGTGTTCGTGCAATCGCGCACGCAGTTCGCGCAACACCGCCCCCG
>JAUVNM010000318.1 GCA_030599705.1 Gammaproteobacteria bacterium | reverse complement strand
GTTCACTGATTACCCGCGATAAAGCGATTGTTAACGAAACTCTGCGCCGTGTTTACGGTCTGGAAGAAGGAGCTTAAGATGAGTTTAGAAGCCCTCAGTTTTTTATTTATTATGGCCATGTTTCTTGGTCTTGAGTTAATTGCAAAAGTGCCTTCAACGCTGCATACCCCGCTGATGTCGGGCTCGAACTTCGTACACGGCATCGTGCTGGTCGGCGCCATGGTGGCCATGGGCCATGCCGAAACCCCGCTGGAACTCGTCATCGGCTTTATCGGTGTCATGCTGGCCGCCGGCAACGCCGTCGGCGGTTACGTGGTCACCGAGCGCATGCTCGAGATGTTCAAAAGCAGCAAGGGAGGTCACTGATGGATAGCGTCATCCAGATCAGTTACTTCATCGCGGCGGTCCTGTTTATCCTCGGCCTGAAACGCATGAGCTCGCCGGTCACCGCGCGCGGCGGCATCGTCTGGGCCGGCGCCGGCATGCTGGTTGCCACGCTGATCACCTTCTTCTGGCCCGGCATGCACAACTATGCGCTGATGACGACCGCCATCTTCCTCGGTGGCATCGCGGCCTGGTGGTCGGGCAAGCGCGTCGCCATGACCGACATGCCGCAGATGATCGCCCTCTACAACGGCATGGGCGGCGGTGCCGCCGGCGCCATTGCCGCGGTCGAGCTGCTACGTGGCGATTTCCACTCCACCACCTTCCTGACGCTGGCCATCCTCGGCGCCCTGATCGGCTCGATCTCGTTTACCGGCTCGCTGATTGCGTTTGCCAAGCTGCAGGGCTGGATACGCAAGCCGCTGCGCTTTCCCGGGCAGTCCTGGTTCAATCTCGCGGTGTTCGCGGCCGCTGCCGGTATCGGTGGCTGGCTGGTCGCCAGCGGCGAGTTCTCCGGCAGCCTGATTGCTGTCTTCTTTATTACCGCGCTGGCCTTCGGCGTGCTGATGGCGCTGCCGATCGGCGGCGCCGACATGCCGGTGGTCATCTCGCTATTCAATGCCCTGACCGGGCTGGCCGTCGCCCTTGAAGGCTTTGTCCTCAACAACGCCGCCATGATTATCGCCGGCACCGTGGTCGGCGCCGCCGGCACCCTGCTGACCCAGCTGATGGCGAAAGCCATGAACCGCTCCATCAGCAACGTGCTGTTCAGCCACTTCGGCGCCAGCGGGGGTGCCGAAGAGTCCGTCGAGGGCAGCATGCGGCCGATCGATGCGGCCGATGCCGGCATCATGATGGCCTACGCCGAGCGCGTCATTATCATTCCCGGCTACGGCATGGCGGTGGCGCAGGCGCAGCACAAGGTGAAGGAACTCATGGACCAGCTGCTGAAACGTGGCGTGGACGTGAAATTCGCCATCCACCCGGTCGCCGGCCGCATGCCCGGCCACATGAACGTACTGCTGGCCGAGGCCGACGTACCCTATGACCGGCTCTATGACCTGGAAGAAATCAACGCCGAGTTTGCCCGCGCCGACGTGGCCCTGGTGATCGGCGCCAATGACGTGGTCAACCCGATGGCGCGCAGCAACCCGGACAGCCCGATCTACGGCATGCCGATCCTGAATGCCGACCAGGCGAGCAACGTCATCGTCATCAAGCGCGGCCAGGGCAAGGGCTTCTCGGGCGTGGAAAATGCACTGTTCTTCGGTGACAACACCCGCATGCTCTACGGCGACGGCCAGGAAATGACCGGCGAACTGATCAGTGCCATCAGGCAAGTGTAGGCAGAGAAGAAAACCTGTTAAACCCTTCGTCATTCCGGCGCATGCCGGAATCCAGAAAAAACAGCCATTATCGGTGCATATCTGGATCCCGGCCTTCGCCGGGATGACGGTGTCTGTTCTTAAAACGGTCGTCTGGTCTTAAGTAAGTGCCATTCGTCACAGGGTGCTATTATCTGCAAGCCACCCGGCCGGACCCTGGAGCAGGCCAGGGGCACGCACTTTCTGTTGAAAATACAGGGCCGGAATCAGCTGTGGGTCCGTGGTGTTTATACACAGTCAAGCCAAACTGGTGTTTTTCTGCCACAGTTGCTGACAGCTGCTATATAAGAAACTTATAATTAACTGTATCTCATTGATTATATTAGCAATCTATCCAAGGATAAAAAATGGCCATTTTAACAGCGACACTGCAAATATAGGGTCCAAATGCGTTTTGCACCGCTTCTTCCACAGAGTTATCCACAGTTTTTGTGGATAAAAAATCGCCGCTAATCAGATGAACAAGTTAGCTCCGTTTGGTAACAAAACTTCTCAGCCAATCACGCTAACTTGACCTTTTGCCAAGCGCCCTGCATCCAGACAAATAACCTGTGTCGAAAACCATCCTGCGCATCGCTGTTCCGTCACCGTTGTATCGCAGTTTTGATTACTGCATGCCGGTGCAAACAGTCGCGGCGGCGACACTGCAACCCGGTATGCGCGTACGGGTTCCGTTTGGTAACCGCACTGCCGTTGGCATCCTGCTGGAAGTCACCGATAAAAGTGACATCGAACCACAACGCCTCAAGCCGGTGCGGGAAATCCTCGATGCCACGCCGGCACTCCCGGACGATGTGCTGGCCATGACGCGCTGGGCCAGTGCCTATTACCAGTATCCGGTCGGTGCCGCACTGGGTACCGCGCTGCCCGCGCTGCTGCGCCGCGGCGAGCCGGTCCCGACCGGCGCACAACCCGGTTGGCGGCTGACAGCAAACGGACAGTCGGTTGACCCGGCCACGCTCACCCGCGCGCCCCGCCAGGCCCGGGTACTCGAGCTACTGGCCGCGACCCCCGCCGGCCTGCCACGCACGGCGCTCGAGGTCGATGCAGCCGTGCTGCGCACACTGGCATCAAGGGACTGGATCGAGCCCTGCACCCTGGAAGCAGCCGCCACGCCGACGGACGCTGCGGGCGGTGCC
>JAUVNM010000302.1 GCA_030599705.1 Gammaproteobacteria bacterium | reverse complement strand
TCTTCATCCGAGTGTATAGCCGCTTGCGCAGAAATGGCATTGTGGCATCACGAAATATGGAGTGATAACCGTTTAATAATAATTATTATTTTCTCTGCGTCTTTGCGTCTCTGTGAGATATGGTTTTTTCCTCCACATCGTCACTAATCCTGCCTGAGTCCCTTGATGTTTTCGGCGACCGCGGCATATGCGAAGGCATCCGAGAAGAACCGTGATCTGTCCAGCCCGTGTTGCTGGAACAGGTCATAACCGGCCTCGACCATGACCGGTGGCCCGCTCATGTAGACGTCGAATTCGGCCAGGTCCGGGTAGTGCGTGATCACACAGTCGGTCACCAGGCCGGTCTCCCCGTCCCAGTTGTCTTCCGTCAGTGGTTCGGACAGCACCGGCGTGTAGCTGAAATTCGCGTGTTCCTGTACCCAGTGTACGGGCAGCTCGTCGAGATACAGGTCGCGCCGTGCACGCACACCCCGGAACAGGTGTATGGGCCGCTCGATACCGGTTTCAAAGGCGTGTTCGAGTATTCCCTGCAGCGGAGCAAACCCGGTGCCGCCGCCGATGAGGATGACCGGCCGGTCGGTGTCCTCACGCAGAAAGAAGATCCCCAACGGTCCGCGGATACGCAGCAAGGTCTTTTCCTGCATGTGGTGGAACACCTGGTCGGTGAACAGACCGCCTTCCACGTAGCGGATTTGCAGTTCCACGAATTCGTCGTCATGCGGGGCGTTGGCAATGGAGAACGCCCGTGGCTCGTGGTCCTTTATCAGGACATCGATGTATTGCCCGGCGAGGAACTGCAGGCGTTCGGTTGACGGCAGTTTCAGATAGATGCGGATTACGTCATGTGCAAGATGTTCAAGTTTGTCGACGCGGCACGGCAGGGTCTTTACCTCGATATCACGTGCGGCATCGACCTCGCGCACCTCGATCGCAAGGTCACTGCCGGGGTGCGCCTGGCAGAACAGGGCCCGGTTCGCTGCGGCGTCGGTCTCGCTCAGGGCCGGCGGTGGGCCATCCTCATAGGATACCCGGCCCTCGAGTACGGTCCCCATGCAGGACCCGCAGGCGCCATTGCGGCAGCCGTATGGCAGAATGATGCCCTGGCGCAGGGCGGCATCCAGTACCGATTCCCGCGCCTCAACCATAAAGCGGTGCCCACTGGGCTGGATTGTTACATGATAAGTCATTCAATTACTTGGCTTAATGCACAAGGTGCAGGATTGTCGCTGATTTACCATGGAAGATAAACCGAATAACACTGTGTTAATCGTCGGCTGCGGTGCAATCGGGCAGCGCGTGGCACAGCGCCTGCAGGCCATGGGACAGCCGGTGGCCGGCCTGGTGCGCAGCGCTGCCAGCGTAGCGCAGCTGCGCTCGGCCGGGATCATTGCCCGGCAGTGCGACCTTGATGGCATGCCGTTGCCGTCAGCGTGTGTCGCCGGCTGCCGCGATATTTTTTATTTTGTCCCGCCACCTCCCGAGGGGAACAACGACCCACGCATGGCCGGGCTGCTTGCGGCGCTGAATGCACAGCCGCGGCCACGCCGGCTGGTGTATATCAGCACCAGTGCCGTCTATGGCGACTGTCATGGGGAGTGGATTACCGAGGCGCAACCGGTCAATCCCGCCACGCCGCGCGGCATGCGGCGCCGCGCTGCCGAGCAGCACTTGCAGTCATGGGCGGACGCTCACGGCGTACAGTGGATCATCCTGCGTGTGCCAGGTATCTACGGTCCCGGCAAGCTGCCGCTGGCGCGCCTGGAGAAGGGCTTGCCGGTACTGCGCGAAGCGGATGCTCCGTGGACCAACCGGATTCATGCGGACGATCTCGCGGCGATCTGCGTGGCCGCCATGGCGGGCAAGCATGCCAATAGCGTCTACAATGTCAGCGACGGCAGTCCGGGCAACATGACGGACTACTTTTTCCGGGTCGCCGATGCCGCCGGCCTGCCGCGGCCACCGACAGTCGCACGTGCCGGGGCGGAACAGGTGTTGTCCCCCGGCATGCTGTCATTCCTGAACGACTCGCGCCGCATGGACAATCGCAAACTGCTCGAAGAACTGGAGATCGAGTTGCAGTACCCGGACCTGGCAACCGGGCTGGCGGCGTGTTTTACAGGTCAAACTCCGCGATGACCGGGGTATGGTCGGAGGGCCGTTCCAGCCGGCGTGGCTCCTTGTCGATGCTGCAGGCCGTAGCGGCCTCGCCCAGCGCCTTGCTGGTCAGGATCAGGTCGATGCGCAGGCCCCGGTTGCGGCGGAAGGCGGCGGCGCGGTAGTCCCACCAGCTGAAACTGTTGTCTTCCTGCTCGAACTGACGGAAGCTGTCGGTCAGGCCGAGGGCCAGCAATTTATTCAGTGCCTCGCGTTCCGGTGTGCTGCACAGGATGCGTTCATGCCAGGCCTCCGGGTCATGCACGTCCCGGTCTTCCGGGGCGATATTGAAATCACCGAGGACGATAAAGCGCTCATGTTCCTTGAGCTGTGATTCTATATAGTCAGTCACCCTATCCAGCCAGTGCAGCTTGTGCGCGTATTTTTCACTACCGACCTCCTGGCCGTTGACGACATACAGATTGAGTACCCGGATGCCACCAATTGTGGCCCCCAGGATCCGGCGCTGCGGGTCATCCAGTCCGGGAACATCGGTAATAACGCCGGTTGCTTCCTGCTTGCTGATGATGGCGACACCGTTGTAGGTCTTCTGGCCGGAGTACACGACCCGGTAGCCGGCCGCCTCGATGTCTTCGGCAGGAAAGTTCTCGTCGGTCAGCTTGGTTTCCTGCAGGCACAGGATGTCTGCCTGCGACGCGGCCAGCCAGTCAAGCACGTGCGGCAGCCGGACCTTCAGCGAGTTGACGTTCCAGGTGGCGATTTTCACAAAGAACCTTTTGCCACAGAGAGCACAGAGGACACAGAGAAAATAAATTCAATCTTCATAGAGAGATTCTCTTGATTCCATCGACAAGGCGTTTTTCGCCAAAGTTGAGCAATAATGCCTTCTTGAGACCGGTAGCACTTAGATATGAAAGGGTTTGTGCAATATACAGATCTGTAATTGTTCTGGTTGACTTGAGTTCCACTACTACTTCGTTTTCTACCAAAAGGTCCAGTCGTTGCCCC
>JAUVNM010000013.1 GCA_030599705.1 Gammaproteobacteria bacterium | reverse complement strand
TTTACCCGCCGCGAGCAGGATGCCCAGGTACAACTGGTCGTGGGACTGAAAGCCATTCACAGCATCATCTCCGGTCCGCAGCCGGAGCAACCCGATGCAGAACAGGTAGAGACCGAGGTCATCCGGGACCACGAGTATTTGCAGGACCCGACCTTTGAACGACCCACGAAGATAAGAACTGACTCGCACAGCAGCAACAGCAAAACCAGAACCAGATTCGGACAGTTGCCTGAACAATGGCAGAATAAACCGCTCCAGGGCGCCTATTCGGCACGCGTCCCGGAAGCAGACGCGGAAACCACAACCCCCCTGCACCCGGAGCACTGGAAGATGCAGGACATGAGTGCCGGTGGTTATTGCCTGTTATGGGACAGTGAGGAAGCTTCCAGCGCCCAGGTCGGCGAGCTGGTCGCCATCAAGGCCAGTGATGACGACAATGATAACTGGCATCTCGGGGTAATCCGCTGGATGAAATTTACCATGGAACGTGGCCTGGGCCTGGGCGTGCAAATGATGTCGCCCGGCGCCCGTGCTATCTGGGCCCGTGTCTGCAATGACAAGTCCGGTACGACTGACAAGGTGCAGGGAATACTGTTGCCGGACATCAGGGGGCTGAATCAGCAGGCCACACTGTTGTTGCCGCCACTACTGTTCCGGACCGGCTGCCTGTCACGGCTGACCCGCGACGATAAGGAGGAGCAAATCAGGCTCACCACCCAGCTGGAAGATACCGGAAGCTTTGCCCAGTTTTATTTTTCTCCGGCCGAAGGATCCTGATCATTAATCAAATGATTCCCCGCGAGGCGCGGGTCCTACAGGGTAACGGGAATCAATCGAACGGTAGGACCGGCGCCCTCGCCGGGAATACCTTGCTAATAGAGCTCCATGAACGGTTCCGGGTACTCGACATGCCCGCCACCGGCAAGAATACCCCCCACGATTTCCATAACGGTCAGGGCATCGTCCGGTGCCGGAAGGTTACACGTCACCTGCAGCTCTTTCGCGGGTGCAAATCCGAAACGCTGGTAATACTCGGGGTGCCCGACCACGATGATGGCGCCGTAGCCCTTCTCCTTTGCCAGATCAACGCTGGCGCGGATCAGTTCGGAACCAATGCCACGGTGACTCTGGGAGGGAACCACTGACATCGGACCCAGTACCAGGACATTCTTTTCATCACCCTCCCTGCGCAAGGCAGCCCGGGTGAGCAGCACATGACCGACGATGCGTCCGTTGAGCTCGGCTACCAGCGAGAGTTCGCGGTTATACAGGGACGAATCGCGCAAGGCACTGACCAGGCGGGCCTCTGCCTCGCCGCCAAATGCGCTGATATGGACCACATCGATGGCGCGGACATCCGCCGCCGCTTCTGTCCTGACAGTAATCGGGTGCATCATTTACTCCCCTTCCAGCAGTGATTCACGGCACCCGGAGACATGCGCCCGGGACCCCATAAAAGAACCTTCTTTTCAGTAACTTGCATGCTATCAGGAAATTCCTGGCGGGAAAACACCCGGGACGGCCCGCAAAAACCGTACCCACATCGCATTCCGGGTGTGATCGGCATCAAGAAATGGCCGGAAATGCCGAAAAACTGGTAGATGGGAGCAGGCCCATTGATTTCTGCCGAAGTCGGGGCTGCCTACCCGGAAATTTCATGTGCTGAAACGGGCCTGTCAATGAACAACGCAGGGATGGACAGTCAGGTAATGCGGCAACCGATGAACAGCAGCCCCCGGGCCATATCAATCGAGCAGGTGCGAGACCAGGCCATCGGCAAGCTTGGGTTCAAACCAGGTGGATTTGGGCGGCATGACACGGTTGGCATCCGCCACGGCCATCAGGTCTTCCATGCGGGTCGGGTACATCGAGAAGGCCACCTGCATTTCACCACTGTCCACCCGTCGCTCCAGCTCGGCAAGTCCCCGGACACCACCGACAAAATCGATACGCCGGTCGCGCCGCGGATCGGTAATACCGAGCAGCACCAGCAGATTGTCGGCCAGCAGGCTGACATCGAGCCGCCCCACCGGGTCATCCGGCACCCGCTCTGCATGGATACCCAGGCGATACCACTGGCCACCGAGATACATACCGAACTCACCCGGCCGCTGCGGGTGACAGGCGGCAGCAACCGGCGTCACAGTAAAATTCCCGGTCAGGCCGGCGAGAAAGGTCTCCGGTGTCATGCCGTTCAGGTCCCTGACGACACGATTGTAATCAAGAATCTGCATCTGGTTGTGCGGAAAGAGTACCGCCAGGAAATAACCGGCATCGTCACACGCGGCTGCCCGGGCGGCGGCAACCCGCGAAGCGGCAGCCGAGCGATGATGCCCGTCGGCGATATACAGGGCATCCATGGCATCGAATGCGGCGCTGATCGCATCGATCTGCCCGCTGTCCCTGACAACCCAGAGACTGTGGGCAATGCCGTCAGCGGCGACCAGGTCGCAGTCCGGCTCTCCCGCGGTGATCGATTCAAGCAGTGCATCCACCTCCGGACGCGAGCGGTAGGCCAGCAATACCGGCCCGGTCTGGGCATTCAGGGCCTCGATCTGCCGGACCCGGTCATCTTCCTTGTCGGGCCGGGTGTATTCATGCTTGCGAATCCGGTTACGGTCATAGTCACTGACAGATGCCGCGGCCACCAGGCCGGTCTGCCGGTGTTCCCCCATCACCAGCCGGTAAACGTAGTAGCAGGGCCTGTCGTCACGCTGCAGCACACCGGCATCGAGCAACCCCTGCAGGTTGGCGGCAGCCTGTTGGTACACCGCCGGATCATGGGGATCGGTATCCTCGGGAAGATCAATTTCCGCTTTGGAGATGTGCAGAAAGCTCCACGGCCTGCCCCGTGCCCGTGCACGCGCCTCCACACTGTCCAGCACATCATAGGGCGGTGCAATGACATCACCGGCGCGTCCCCTGGCAGGACGCAACCCGGCAAACGGGCGAATCAACGGCATGGCAACAATCCTGATTTATTCATACCTGAAATACTGCGATTGTACACGCACCTGCCGGATGCAGCGATCCGGCCGACAGCCTCGCGTTGCCTGGCGCACTACCCGACCGGGGGTGCGGCATGAACGACACGGCCACCGGACTGACCGGCATCCGCTACCGGCTGGCAACCCGCTACCGCAATCTAGACTGGAAGTTCCGGACATTCCTGTCGGGCCTGACGACCAGCGCAAGAACGGAGTTGTTCGGAATAAAACCCCTGCTGCTGACACTGGGGGCAAGACTGCGTCACCGCTTCAATTGCATTCCCCTGGTCTACAAGCTTTCACTGCTGATCACCGTACTCGTGGTCATCTGCATGGGGCTGCTGGGCACCATGATCATCCAGCAACAGACCAATCTGTTCGTTGAACAGCTCAATGACCAGGGCACAACACTGGCACGCCTGATGGCAAAAGCGGCAAAGGAACCGCTGCTTGCCGAAGACCAGCTCGCGCTCGACGGTATCACAACCGGTTACGCCACCAGCAGTAGTATCGTCGGCACAGCCATCGTGAGCGTGGAAGGCGAAACCGTCTCACACACCGGCCAGCACCACGACGGCTCCAGCAGCTACCAGGCAATTGTACTCAAACGGTTGATGGGCAACGAGCCGGACACACAGCCATGGGAATTCCCGGCGACCGGGAGCGCTGCTCCCGACAAGGTAATCTCCTTTATGCAACCGGTGACATTCCAGGATGTCATCGTGGGCTATGCCATGGTAACGGTCAGCAAGTCCGGGGTGGCAAGCTCGCAGAAAAAGGCAAAACAGGCGATCATCGGCGCCACCATCCTGATCATCCTGCTTGGCATCGCCATGGCATTCGTGCTGGGAAAGCAGATTACCGGGCCAATCGACGCACTGGTGGATGCCAGTCGCGCCATTGGCAAAGGCGTATACACCAAACAGTTCAAGGAGCGCCGCACGGATGAAATCGGCCAGTTGATGGTTGCCTTCAATGACATGGCTGAAGGCATGCTGGAAAAATCCCAGGTCAAGAATGCCTTGTCGAGATACGTGTCCCCCGGCGTAGCACAGGAAATCCTGTCAAACCTCAACGAGGTTGAACTCGGCGGCAAGCGTATCGAGGGTACGGTCCTGTTCGCTGATATCGTGGGCTTCACCCGGATTGCCGAAAAAATGAAGCCCGAGGAACTGGTCAGGATTCTGAATGACTACTTTTCACTGATTACCAGTGCCTGTGAACTGAACCACGGTACCGTCGACAAATACATGGGTGACGGCGTCATGCTGGTGTTCGGCGCACCCCAGCCTGATGAGGATCACGCATTTCATGCCTTGTCGTGCGCATTGCTTATACAGCGCCTGATTGAATACGAAAATGCTCAGCGCAGGAAAAAAGGGTTGTTCCCGGTGCAGTTCCGAATCGGTTTGAATTCTGGAGCCATGCTTGCAGGCAACATGGGCTCCAGGGAACGCATGGAATACACCGTCGTCGGTGACACCGTCAACCTGGCATCACGCCTGTGCGGAATAGCCAACAAGGGTCAAATCGTTATCTCCCGGGAAATGTACATGAAGCCCACTGTCAGGGAGCGTGTCCTTGCCGGTGAATACCAGGCGCTCCAGCTGCGCGGTATCAGGGACCCGGTCAGCACCTATGTTGCCGAAGACCTGACAGCCGAATGGCAAGCGCGGCTGGTCGGGCATTTCAACCAGATTACACGGGCCGCAGAAAATGAATACCTTGCATCGCTGGCGTCCTGATCTGCCGGCAGTACTGCTGCTGCTGACGCTGCTGGGCGCGTGCAGCCAGATCGAGACGATCCGTGTGGGTGAAGACCGCCCTGACGATCTGTATACACTGCTGGAAAACCGTCAGTACGAACGCGCCGAGCAATTACTCAATGATTTTCCCTACCTGGACACGCCGGAACAGCGCGCCATGCTGCATACCCGGATTGCCGAATACGAGCAGGTGACGCTTGCCGAGGCACAGGCACTGGAATCGGGCAGTGATCTGTACAGTGCCATCGGGGTGCTTGACAAGGCCCTGGAAAATCTGCCGCACAGTAGCGCCCTGAATGATTACCGGCGCACCCTGGCCCGCAAACGTGATGTGCGCTTGCGTAACAACCAGCGCAGAAAGCTGGTGGCGCGGGCCGGATATATCGTGCAACAGCAAAAAATCTATGAAGAACAGCAGAACCTCGAGCCGCCGGGACTGGGCAAACGCTGGACCCATACCCTGTACCAGCAGGAAGCGGCGGGCCTGGCAAGCGAGCTGTTGCAATGCGGGCAGGAATCAATGCAGGAAGATGACCTGGTGACAGCGGATGATTGTCTGCAACTGGCACACGCAATCGATGCTACACCGGCTGTACAGGCCGCCCTTGCCAGTCTCGCGGAGCAACAGGAATCACGCCGGGACTCGCAGGAAAAGCAAGAACATACCAGGCGCATCAGGAAAGAAAAGAAGCTGGCGATTACACGCCGGAACAAGACCCAGCAGCTGCTGGCGAAGACCGGCCAGGCACTGGAGGCAAATGACCTGCTGACCGCCCGTGAGCGCTTCAGTAAAATTCCCGCGCACGAACGCAAGACAGCGGCCGCCGTTGACATGCAGGCCAGGCTGGACCAGGCCATTGACCCGGTGGTAACCGAACTACTGAACAAGGGTGACCGCCTGTACCGTGCCGACAAGGTCGATCAGGCAATCAGTTCCTGGAACATCGCCCTGGAACTGGACCCTGAAAATACCGGGATCAGGGAACGCCTCGAACGCGCCAACAAGGTGCTGGCGCGCCTCGAGGAACTGAAGAACAGGCAGCAGTAACCCTATTCCTCCAGGTTATAAACGACCTCGATCCGCTCGACCTTCCGGTAGCCACGCGCCAGCTTGCGCCCGCGGCGGCCGCGCTCCCCGGCATACTCATCCACCTCGTCAGCCTTCATGGTCTTGTACTTCTTGCCGGCATGGACCACCAGTTTCTCCCCGTCCTGGATGCATTCCAGTGCGGCAACGTACTCTTCCCGGTTCTTGAGGCGTGCGGAGGGAATGTTGATGATCTTGTTGCCCTTGCCGCGCGTCATTTGCGGCAGATCGGAAAGCGGGATCACCAGCATGTAGCCCTCGGTGGTCACGGTAATAATCCAGTCATCCTCCAGGCTGCGCACCGGAACGGGTGGCAGCACGCTGCATCCCTTCGGTACCGACAGTACCGCCTTGCCCGCCTTGTTACGGGTTACCAGGTCACCGAAGCGCGTTACAAATCCATAACCGGAATCACTCGCCAGTAAATACAGCTGATCCGGCTCGCCGGCCATGACGCCGACAAAGCGCGCCCCGTCCGCCGGCTTTAACCGGCCACTCAATGGCTCGCCCTGTCCGCGTGCCGTTGGCAGTGTATGCGCCGGCAATGCATAGGCCCGTCCGTTGGAATCGAGGAACAGCGCCAGCTGGTTGCTGCGTCCGCGCGCAGCGGCAGCGAATTCATCCCCGGATTTGAAGTTCATCCCGGCCGGATCGATATCGTGCCCCTTGGCCACGCGCACCCAGCCATTCTTCGAGAGCACCACGGTTACCTGCTCACTTGGCACCAGGGCCGCCTCGTCCATTACCTGCGCCGCATCACGCTCAACCAGTTTCGAACGGCGCGCATCACCGAACTTCTCCGCATCGGCCATGATTTCCTTTTTAATGATTGTCTTCAGGCGCGCACTGGATTTCAGGATTTTCTGCAGCTCGGCGCGATCCACGGCAAGATCTTTCTGCTCGTCCCTGATTTTCATTTCTTCCAGGCGTGCGAGTTGCCGCAAGCGGGTGTCGAGAATGTAGTCCGCCTGATCTTCGGACAGCTTGAAGCGCCTGATCAGCGCCACTTTCGGCTTGTCCTCGGCGCGAATGATGCGGATCACTTCATCGAGATTCAGGAACGCGACCAACAACCCGTCGAGCAGGTGCAGGCGCCGGTCCACCTTGTCCAGGCGGTGCTGGAGACGGCGCGTTACCGTCACGGTACGGAATTCAAGCCATTCCTTTAGGATGCCCCGCAAGTCCTTGATTCCCGGACGCCCATCCAGGCCAATCATGTTCAGGTTGATGCGCGCGCTGCGTTCCAGGTCGGTGCTCGCAAACAGGTGTGACATCAGGGCCCCGGTATCGATGTGGTTGGAGCGCGGCACGATTACCAGGCGGGTCGGGTTCTCGTGGTCCGACTCGTCACGCAAGTCCTCGACCATGGGCAGTTTTTTCGCCACCATCTGCGCGGCGATCTGTTCAAGCACCTTGCCGCCTGATGTCTGGTACGGCAGCGCAGTGATCACAATTTCGCCGTTCTCGGTTTCATAACAGGCACGCATGCGCACGCTGCCATGCCCGGTCTGGTAGGCCTCCAGTAATTCGGCTTGCGGCGTAATGATTTCCGCACCGGTGGGATAGTCAGGACCCTTGACGATCCTGCACAGCTCGGCCACCGTGCTCTTCGGCTTGTCCAGCAACAGGATGGTCGCCGCGGCAATCTCGTTCAGGTTGTGCGGGGGAACATCCGTTGCCATGCCGACGGCGATACCGGCGGCGCCATTCAGCAGTACGCCCGGCAACCGTGCCGGTAACAGCACCGGCTCCTGCAGGGTGCCGTCAAAATTGGGTGCCCAGTCGACCGTGCCCTGCCCGAGTTCCGCGAGCAGTACTTCCGCGAACGGCGCCAGCCGCGCCTCGGTATAACGCATGGCGGCAAATGATTTGGGATCATCGGGCGAACCCCAGTTGCCCTGCCCGTCGATTAGCGGGTAGCGGCAGGTAAACGACTGCGCGAGATGCACCATGGCCTCGTAACAGGCCGAATCACCATGCGGGTGAAACTTGCCGAGTACGTCGCCGACGGTGCGCGCCGATTTCTTGTGCTTGGTGGCCGCCAGCAGTCCGAGCTCGGACATCGCATACACAATGCGCCGCTGCACCGGCTTCAGGCCGTCGCCGATATGCGGCAATGCCCGGTCGAGAATGACGTACATGGAATAATCCAGGTAGGCCTTCTCGGTAAAGGTCTTCAGCGGCACCTGCTCAATGCCTTCGTAATCGAGTTCCAGTGTTTCCATAGTGAAGTCCCGCATTATGTTGCTCGTGTTGTCCGCATGGATCATAGCGGAATCCTGGTCTGTAAACTTGCCAAACAAGCTGCCGCTACATATACTTAATATCGTATTACCTGGGTATTACCATGAAAACGATTACTGTCAAGGCCGACCGCGAATTCGACGCCCTGCTCGCCCGTCTGGCGCGACGCCTCAAAACGACCCGCAGCGCGGTGATCCGTGATGCGGTGCGCAACTACCAGCAGCAGCTGGAGCGCGAGGCACTGCGGCGGCGGATGCGCGACGCCTCGCTCAGGACCCGCGCACAGGCGAAACAAGCTGCAAAAGATTTCGACGCAGCGAACGCAGACGGATTGTAAGCTGCATGGCGGTCAAGCGTGGCACGATCTATCTCGCCAACTTCAACCCTTCAAAAGGCACCGAGCCCGGCAAGATCCGGCCCTGCCTGGTGATGCAAAGTGACCTGCTGAACGAGGTCGGTCACCCGAGTACCACGGTGTTACCGCTGACGACACAATTGATCGAGTCTGCCGCGCCCCTGCGTTATCGAATTGCGGCACGCGACCAATTGCAAGCGGATTCCGACATTATGCTCGACCAGACACGGACCATTGACAATCGCCGTTTCACGGGTGAACTGCTGACACTGCTGACCGACCAGGAAATGCTCGAGGTAGAAAGCTACTGGTCCATGGTGTTGGGGCTGGAGTAGGACCGGCCCTTTATGCCCTTCAGGGTGCCGGCCGGGAATAACTTTCCCCGCGGGGCGCGGGTCCTACTGGAAAGGACGGTAGTACAACAAACCGCAGGACCAGCGCCACGTCGGGAATTGTACGTGTTCCACCCGGGGCGCGGGTCCTACCCGACCACGTATCCGCTGTTTTATGTTTCCGCCATGGCGCCCTTCTGCTCCAGCCAGACGCGCCGGTCGGAGGCCCGCTTGCGCGCCAGCAGCATGTCCATCAGCTGGTGGGTATCGTCCCCTGAATCCACCGTGAGCTGCACCAGCCGGCGCGTCTCCGGTGCAATGGTTGTTTCGCGCAGCTGCATCGGGTTCATCTCACCGAGCCCCTTGAAGCGCTGAACCATGATTTTTCCCTTGATCTTCTCGGCCGTGATCCGGTCCAGCACACCCTGCTTCTCGGCGTCATCGAGTGCATAGAACACCTCCTTGCCGGCATCGATGCGGTACAGCGGCGGCATGGCGACAAATACGTTGCCGGCCTCTACCAGGACCTGGAAATGCCGCAGAAACAATGCACACAGCAATGTCGCAATATGCGCACCATCCGAGTCGGCATCGGCGAGAATGCAGATCTTGCCGTAGCGCAAGTTTTTCGTGTCCCTGGATCCCGGTTCGACCCCGATGGCCACCGAGATGTCATGCACTTCCCGGGAGGCCAGCACCTCGGCCGGGTCGACTTCCCAAGTATTCAGAATCTTGCCACGCAACGGCATGATTGCCTGGAACTCGCGGTTGCGCGCCTGCTTGGCGGAACCGCCGGCCGAGTCCCCCTCGACCAGAAACAGTTCGGTGCGATCCGTATCCGCCGAGGAACAGTCCGCCAGCTTGCCCGGCAAGGCCGGTCCGCTGGTGACCTTCTTGCGCACCACCTTTTTACCGGCGCGCTGACGCTGCTGGGCGTTCTCGATCGCCAGCCAGGCAATTTTCTCGCCGGCTTCCGGATGCTGGTTCAGCCAGAGACCGAGGGCGTCCTTGACCACACCGGAAACAAACGCGGCACATTCCCGTGAAGACAAGCGCTCCTTGGTCTGGCCACTGAACTGCGGATCCTGCAACTTCACGGAAAGGATGTAACTGACCCGGTCCCAGACGTCCTCGGGGGCGATTTTCACACCCCGCGGCAGCAGGTTGCGGAACTCGCAGAACTCCCGCACCGCCTCGGTCAGGCCCATGCGCAGGCCGTTGACATGCGTGCCGCCCTGCACTGTCGGGATCAGGTTAACGTAGCTCTCGGTGACCGGGTCGCCGCCTTCCGGCAGCCATACCAGCGCCCACTCGGCCGCCTCGGCATTGCCTTCCAGGTTGCCGACAAAGGGTTCCTCCGGCAGCCGTGCGTGGTCGCCAAGCTCGCCGGAGAGGTAATCCAGCAGGCCGTCTGCATAGCACCATTCCAGCTTTTCACCACTGGCCTCGTCCTTCAGCCGCACCTCGAGACCGGGACACAACACGGCCTTGGCACGCAGCACATGCTTCAGCCTGGGCAGCGAGATTTTTGGCGAATCAAAATATTTCGGGTCCGGCCAGAAGCGCAAGGTGGTGCCGGTATTCTGCTTGCCAACCGTGCCGATCTCCTCCAGCCCGGATGCGGTCTCGCCACCGGCAAAGGCCATGTTGTATTCCTTGCCTCCACGCCGTACCCAGACCTCGAGGTGTTTCGACAGGGCATTGACAACCGACACACCAACGCCGTGCAGGCCACCGGAGAAGGAGTAGTTCCTGGCCGAGAACTTGCCGCCGGCATGCAAGCGGGTAAGAATGACTTCTACGCCCGGAATACCCTCATCCGGGTGCTTGTCGACCGGCATGCCGCGCCCGTTGTCCCGGACTTCCAGTGAAGCGTCCTTGAACACGGTAACATCGATACGCGATGCATACCCGGCAAGCGCTTCATCGACACTGTTATCGATGACCTCCTGGGCCAGGTGATTCGGACGGCTCGTGTCCGTGTACATCCCCGGGCGTTTGCGCACGGGTTCGAGACCACTGAGGATCTCGATGGCAGCCGCATCGTAACTGCCGCTCACTGGACGCCCCGGCAGCTTCTCGGCATGTCACCATCAGTCATCAAGGGATGAATCTCTGTTATAGCGGATACTCCTCAATATCTCATGCACCTGCGGGTTGGAACCAGCGTTATCACACATATAGTCCCGGTACAGTGTGTAGCGATAGCCGTCCATGCCGCCATCCATGATCCGCCGCCAGGGCGATCCGCTAACCTGTTGCCACTGCCGGCCGGACCCGTAGGCATAACGCCGGTATTCTCCCTCGCCGCATTGCATGCCTTCAAACGTGGCATTCCAGGCGCCGGAAGAGGAAATAATCACCAGGGCATAGCGCACGACACCCTCATCGCCGATACTGAGTGACTCCGGATCGATATAAACGCGAAACGGGAAATCCGCCCTGTCGACAGAAACCTCGAGTAGATCATCCTGTTCCGGCCAGCGCGGAAGGGTGACTGCCGATTCTTTCCATTCCTCGGCAGGGATATAGTGACGACCGCTAGACCAGCCCTCATCTTCGTCAGCGGACGCTATGGCAGACAGACACACCAGGATCACTGCCAGCACACGGTACCGGCAGTTGCAGTTCACTCTCATGGGGGGCGCAGTGTAACGCGCCGGTGATGTTATATCGACCCTGATCAATCCAGGTCGGCCAGCAGGGCAGCACGCACATTGCCGGTGACCGGCTCCAGCTGATAACGGTAGTTCTCGTGGTCGATACCCATAGCGAGCGACACCCCGGCACGGAGCTCACCGACCATCCCGGGAGTCAGTTCAAAACGCAGAAAATGCACCGCAGAGGTTTTCTCTTCCGTATCCCGATCCAGGTCTTCATCGGCAATGGCAAAGACCGGTGCATGCCCGTTGACCCGGACCCAGACCCGGTCTTCGATACCGATCAGACCGGCAAGCAGACCCTTGCGCTTCTCAACATCCGGTTCCTCGATCATGAACGTCGCCTTCCAGTTGCTGCCATCCGGTATCAGGGGGTTATAGGTCTCCAGTTCCTCCTCGATCCCCGCGGCTTCGAATATCCGCTCCACACGCAGCATCTCCTGGACCTGGTACTGGATGGTCTGGCAGTCTTCGAAGTACACCGTGGCGGAAGGTCCGATGCGGACATTACGGTTCTTCTTGTGGGCCATGACACGGGCACGGAATTCCGGCCGGATCCCGGCGTAGTTCTCGAGACTCAACAGATCGTCGCGGGTGAGTTTATTCATTATAACCACCTTATTGCCTGCGCCTGTACAGTTCACCGCAGAGAGCGCAGAGAATACACATGTGAAAAGCATTCAGTATGCCTGTTTGTCATTCCCGCGAAGGCGGGAATCCATGAACATCTTAATAAATCAAATCAGATTAAGTTTCGGAAACCTTTTGAACCTTCAGTATTTATTAGTACCCCGTGTTAATGGATCCCCGCCTTCGCGGGGATGACGTCCAGGTTTATTATTATTTATGTTTACTCTGCGCCCTGTGCGCCTCTGCGGTAATACCGGGTTGTCTAGATTCCATACGCCATGCGCACCAGGGTCAGGGGATGGACCGGCGGTTTGTCAGTGCCGAGCTCGTTCTGGATCTGGTGTCCGGCCATCGGACAATCGCTGCTGTAGTAATCCGCCTCCGCCCGCGCTACCCGGTTGGCCACCGGCCGGCAGATCTTCATGGAGGTCTCGTGGAATTCGCGCTTCACCGCATAGGTGCCGTCATGGCCGGAACAGCGCTCGATCGGTTCAACCGTGGTTCCGGGAACCAGTTGCAGCAGATCACGGGTTTTCATGCCGATGTTCTGCACCCGCAGGTGACAGGCCACGTGCCAGGCGACTATACCCAGTGACTGCTTGAAGTTGGTCTGCAGCTTGCCATGCTTGTGGCGCAGCATCAGGTATTCAAACGGGTCATAGATGGCATCCCTGACCTTGATGACATCCGCGTCATCGGGAAACATCAGCGGCAGTTCCTGCTTGAACATCAATACGCAGGAAGGCACCGGCGCAATAATGTCCCAGCCGGCATCGACCAGCTCCACCAGGGCGGGAATGTTGACCTCCTTTGCCTTGCGGACCGCTTCCAGGTCACCCAGTTCCAGCTTGGGCATGCCGCAGCAGCGCTCCTTGCCGACAAGGGTAACGGGAATGTCGTTATGTTCCAGCACCGCGGCAAGGTCCTCGCCAATACCCGGCTCGTTGTAATTTCCGTAACAGGTGGCAAACAGGACCACCTTGCCCTGCGTGGGACCGGCAGTCTCGCCGCTCACGTTATCCGGAGCCCGCTTGCCGAGTTGCTTGCGCAGGGTCTGCGTATGATATTCGGGCAATATGGCGTCCGGGTGCACGCCGAGTAATGTATCGACCAGTTTGCGGCCGGTTTTCGACCGGTTCGTCGCATTGACGGCCTGGGCAATGATCGGGATACCGGCAAGCCGCCCGACGGTGTCGGTCGAACTCAGTATCCGGTCACGCATGCGCGCCCCGTCCTTGCGGAACTTCACCGCCTTGGCGCGCAGCATCAGGTGCGGAAAATCGACATTCCACTCGTGTGGCGGAACATAGGGACACTTGGTCATGTAACACATGTCGCACAGGTAGCAGTGGTCCACGACCTTCCAGTAGGCCGCGCGCGGCACACCATCGAGTTCCATGGTGTCCGATTCATCGATGGCATCAAACAGGGTGGGAAAGGCGTTGCACAGGTTGAAACAGCGCCGGCAACCGTGGCAGATGTCGTAGACCCGTTCGAGCTCGGTGAACAGGTCCTCCTCGTTATAGAAGCGTTCGTTTTGCCAGTCCAGCGGGTGGCGCGTGGGCGCTTCCAGACTACCCTCTCGTGTGCCTTCAGATGATGACATGAATCTTTCCGTGTGAATTTCTCAACAATTCATTCCTAACGACAGAGGGCCGGTAACCCGGCCCCCTGTACATACAATCAACCAGTACCTAGTCGTCCAGAGCATCCAGGGCCTTCTGAAAACGGTTGGCATGCGAACGCTCGGCCTTGGCCAGCGTCTCGAACCAGTCAGCGATTTCGTCGAAGCCCTCGTCACGCGCGGACTTTGCCATACCCGGATACATATCGGTGTACTCGTGGGTCTCGCCGGCGATCGCGGCCTTCAGGTTGTTGCCGGTGGGGCCGATCGGCAGCCCGGTCGCCGGATCACCGACCTGCTCCAGGTATTCGAGGTGGCCATGGGCGTGGCCGGTTTCGCCTTCCGCTGTGGAACGGAAAACAGCCGCCACGTCATTGTAGCCTTCGACATCGGCCTTGGAAGCAAAATACAGGTAACGGCGGTTGGCCTGGGATTCACCGGAAAACGCGTCTTTCAGGTTCTGTTCAGTGGAGCTGCCTTTTAAATCCATAACTGATACCTCTAATAAGTATAATTTCAAGCAGGGGCATGACCCTGTTTACGTTTAGAATGAGTCTAAGTACGTTTACTTTAGCCGAGCAACGAATAGCCGTCAACCCTCCTGTCTTTAAGGAAGGACGGGCTCTTAATTGACCCTTATTACCCGGGTGAGGTAAGTTAAGCCGATTATCAGGAAGATACGAGCCATGGTTAAAAAAAGTA
>JAUVNM010000122.1 GCA_030599705.1 Gammaproteobacteria bacterium | reverse complement strand
GTTCCTGGCAGGTGATGTAGGAACGATAATCATGCAGCAGCATATACTCGTCGTGCATCAGCAGGGACTCAATCAGCGGCCTGAACAGTTCCGTATCACCGTTCGAGAACACGCCCGAGCGTACCGCGTCAATCACCCGGTGCAGTTCATCGTCCTCTTCATAGCACAACTTCGGGTGATAGCCCTCGGCCTTCAGCTGACGGATCTCTGCGGCGGTTGCACCGAACAGGAAAAAGTGTTCCTCACCGACCTCTTCACGAATCTCGATGTTCGCCCCGTCCAGGGTACCGATCGTCAGTGCACCGTTCATGGCAAACTTCATGTTGCCGGTACCCGAGGCTTCCAGACCCGCTGTGGAAATCTGCTCCGACAGGTCCGCCACAGGATAAATATGATGTCCCGTCTTGACATTAAAATTGGGGATGAAGACCACTTTCAGCCGGCCAGCTACCAGTGGGTCATTGTTGACGACATCGGCAACGGATGTGATGAGCTTGATAATCAGCTTCGCCATAACATAGCCGGGTGCTGCCTTGCCGCCGAAGACAAAGGTACGCGGCTGAATATCGATGGCGGGATTCTCCCTGATCCTCTGGTACAGGGTAATGATATGCAGGATATTCAGATGCTGCCGCTTGTACTCGTGGATACGCTTCACCTGCACATCAAACAGGCTGTCTGGATCGACCTCGATACCGGTCCGCTGCTGAATGAAGGCGGTCTGTTCACGTTTCTTGTCCTGCTTGACCTGCCACCATTGCGCGCGGAATTCATCGTCATCTACAAATGCCTCGAGTTTTCGCAGTTCCTCCAGGTCTGACACCCAGTCCATGCCAATGCGCTCGGCGATCAGCTCCGCGAGACTGCGATTGCACAGCGCCATCCAGCGCCGCGGCGTTACACCATTGGTAATATTGATAAACTTCTGCGGATAGAGTTCGTGAAAATCATTCAGCGTGTATTGCTTCAGCAGCCGGGTGTGCAACTCGGCGACACCGTTGATGGTGTGGCTGCCCGCGCACGCAAGGTTGGCCATGCGCACACGACGGCCATGACCCTCCTCGATCAGGGACATGCGGGCCAGTAGCCGGTCATCACCGGGGAATGTTTGCCGTACTTCCCGGAGCAGGCGTTCGTTTATCTCGTAGATGATTTCCAGGTGACGCGGCAGAATCCGTGTAAACAATGCCACCGGCCAGGTCTCCAGCGCCTCGGGCAGCAGCGTGTGGTTGGTATAGGCAAAGGTGCGGCGGGTAATCTCCCAGGCCTCGTCCCGGTCCATGCCATGCTCGTCGACCAGCAGCCGCATCAGCTCGGCGATGGCAATCGACGGATGGGTATCGTTCAGCTGTCCAGCCCAGTACTTCGCAAAATCGTGCAGGCTGCGCCCAAAGCGCAGGTGAACCTGGATCATGTCCTGCAGCGAACAGGACACGAAGAAATACTGCTGTTCCAGCCGCAACTGCTTGCCCTGCTCCGGCTCATCGTTCGGGTAGAGTATTTTGGTGAGATTGGTGGCGGCAATATTGTCCTCGACGGCACCGTAGTAGTCACCTGTATTGAATATCCCGAACCGGAACAGACGCGGTGCCTCGGCCTTCCACAGCCGCAGCAGTGCCACCGTGTCAACTCGAAAGCCGGTGATTGGCGTGTCATAGGCCATGCCCTTGACGACCCGCTCCGGCGTCCAGCGCACTTGCCGGCGGCCATCTTCGTCCGTGTACTGCTCCGTGTGACCACCCAGCTTGACCTCGAAGGTGTTCTCCGGCCGGGGGATCTCCCAGGGATTGCCCAGTTGTGACCAGTGGTCGGTCCTTTCAATCTGCCAGCCGTCCTGCAACTGCTGGTCGAAGATGCCGAACTCATAGCGGATGCCGTAACCGATGGCCGGGATCTCCAGGGTCGCCAGTGAATCCATGTAACAGGCCGCGAGCCGCCCCAGCCCGCCATTGCCCAGCCCCGGTTCTTCCTCCTGCTCGAACAGCTCATGGACATCGATATCGAGTTCCCGCATGGCCTGCTCGACGGTATCGCAGATACCGAGGTTGATCATGTTGTTCGCAAGATGCGGTCCGGGCAGGTATTCCGCTGACAGGTAGCTGACCACGCGCACGTCGCCACTGAAATAGGTCTCGATGGATTTCATCCAGCGCTCCAGCATGCGGTCGCGTACCGTGTAGGCCAGCGCCAGGTAACGGTCGTTCAGTGTGGCCGTCCGGCAGTTCTTTGCCTGTACATAGAACAGGTTATTCAAAAAGGCCTGACGGATCTCCTCGACCTCGAACCCGGTACGGATATTCACAATGTATCTCCCGTCTCTGCCTCTGTATTAATATAGACGTCAACGCCAGCCTGTCCATGTGTATGGGTGACTGGCAGCGGCTTGCGCCCGGCCAGTCATGTCACATTCGTGTGGCAGGCCTCGCAGGCGCGCCATTCACGGCCGTCGCGTTTCAGCAGCTGCTCACCGGCCGTCGGCCCCCAGGTCCCGGCAGCATAGTTGGGGAAGTCACGCACCGGCAAGGCCGACCACACCTCCAGCACCGGATCGACCAGTTCCCAGCCGGCCTCGATATTGTCGGCCCGCTTGAACAGGGTGGCATCACCGGTCATGCAGTCGTGCAGCAGGGTCTCGTAACCGGTCGTGGGGGCATTATCAAAGTAGTCATCGTAGCGAAAGTTCATCTGTACGGTGCCGAGGTGCGTGCTATGCCCCGGCACCTTGGCATTGAAATTCATGCCGATCCCTTCATTTGGTTGCAGCCGCAGTACCAGCGTATTGGGCGGGACATCCTCGCGTTTCAGCAGGGAATCCCGGAACATGATATTCGGCCCGTGCTTGTACTGGATGACGACCTCGGTAAAGCGGCCCGGCAGGGACTTGCCGGTGCGCAGGTAGAAGGGCACCCCGGCCCAGCGCCAGGAATCGATCATGAGTTTCAGGGCGGCGTAGGTCTCCGTTTTCGAATCGGCTGCAACTTCGGACTCCTCGCGATAACCGGGTACACGGGTACCGTCCGCCAGTATGCCGGGGCCATACTGGCCGCGCACGCTCGAGGTCAGCACCTCGTCATGGCTCAGCGGCTGAATGGCGCGCAAGACCTTGGTCTGTTCATCGCGGATGGCGTCCGCGTTGAAGGAATTGGAGGGTTCCATGGCAACGATCGACAATACCGCCAGCAGGTGGTTCGGGATCATGTCGCGCAGCGCACCGGACTGGTCGTAGTAGCTGCCACGGCCCTCCACACCGATAGACTCCGACACCGTGATCTGTACGTGGTCGATGTACTGGCGGTTCCAGATCGGCTCGATGGTGCTGTTGGCAAAACGGAACGCCAGGATGTTCTGCACCGTTTCCTTGCCGAGATAATGGTCGATACGATAGATCTGGTGCTCGTCCATGGCCTCGTGCAGTTGCCGGTTCATGTCACGCGCCGACTGCAGGTCGTTACCGAAGGGCTTCTCGATAATCACCCGCCGCCAGTTACCACCACTCTCCTCCAGCAGGCCGGCACGATCCAGCTGCGTGGAGATCCCGGCGAAAAAACGCGGTGGCGTGGCCAGGTAAAACAGGAAATTCGGGGCCATCCCGTCCGCTTCGGTCAGTTCGGCAAGCCGCCCGGCCAGCCGCTGGTACATGTCCGGGTCGGTAAAGTCACCGGGCAGAAAATGCACACACTGCAACATCCGCTGCCAGTTCGCCGTATCCAGCTCAGCGCCGATGAATTCGCGGCTGCCGCCATCCAGCCGTTCCCGGAATGCCTCGTCATCCAGCTCGCGGCGGTCCACGCCAAGCACCGCGAACTGCTCGGGCACCAGCCGGTCACGGCACAGGTAATACACCGCGGGGATCAGTTTGCGCCGGGTCAGATCACCGCCGGCACCGAATATCACCATGATATGGGGTGGTGCGGTTTCTACCGTTGACTTCTGTGAATCTTTTGCTGGTCTATCCATTCTCACGGGCCGTAATTCGACAAATATTGATGGGGATAATTGCAGGAGCCGGCTTCATCTTTGCGATAAACACACAACTCACACTCCCCCACTGTGCACCAGCTCATAGTACGTCTTTTCCAGTTCACGCTTGTGTTCGGTTTCTTCGTTGGCGAGGTACTCGAACAGGTCGTGTATCGGGCCGGGTTCGGTACTGCCGGCCAGCTCCCGGTACTGCTTCATGGCGGCATCCTCACGCCCCATGGCATATTGCAGCACCGCCTGATCATCCGGATTGTCGCCCAGATCGGGCAACTGGATGTAATCGGAAAAGCAATGGTCCTCGACCGGCACCTGAATCCTGTCATGTATCTGTTTTTCGATTTCCGGGTTGTCCGCCAGCTTGCTGAACAAATCGAAATGATTCTGCTCCTCCTGCGCCAGTTCTTCCACCAGATAGCGCAGGTTCTTGCTGACCTTCGGAACCAGGGAAGCATAGAAATCACGTGCAGCCTTTTCAAAAGACGTTGCGACCTCGAGTATTTCCTTCAACGTCTTTTTCGAACGAATGCGTTCATAGGCAGCGCTGTGACCTTCCCGATCTTCACTCATGCAAGATACTCCTCGATACTGGTGGCCACCCGATGACCATCGGCAACCGCGTGTACCACATCGGGACCGAAAACCATATCACCGGCCGACCACAGCCAGGACTCGGATGACCGGCCATTTTCATCCACCTGCAAGCGGCCGCGATTCCATTCCAGTCGCTCGGTCAGCTCATCGCCAAACAGGGAAATATCCGCCATCTGCCCGATGGCTTCGATGACCATGTCTGCGTTGTGAATCTGTTCGTCCGTTTCATCGTAGCGCGGAGCAAAACGGCCATCGGCATCAAAAATGGATACCACGCCGAGTGTCGCCAGTCCAGTCAATCGTCCATCACCGCTGATCACACACTCCTTTGGACCCCGGCTTTCCAGCAATTCGATACCCTCCTCGCGCGACTCCCTGATCTCCTCCAGGTCTGCAAGAAAGTGGTCGAAGTCCTCCAGCGCCGCCACGGTCATGCGCACCTCGCCATGGACCGTCTTCTGCTTGCGGGCCAGGCTGCGCGCAATGTCCATGGCGACGTTACCGCCGCCGATAACGACGGCACTGCGCGGGATCTCAATCTCTTCGTTCAGGGTAATCTTGCGCAACAGCGATACCGCACTGCGGACCTGTGCATGATCGCTGCCGGGAATGCGCGTGGAGCGCCCCTGCTGCAGGCCGACGGCCACGACCACGGCGTCATAGTCGCGCTCGAGATCGGCCATGGTCAGTTCCGGACCGACAGGGGTGTTGTAGCGGATATCGACCCCCAGCGAGGCAATGACCTCGACATCGGCATCGAGACGATCATAGGGCAACCGGTATTCGGGAATGCCGTAGCGCGTCATGCCGCCGGGCTTGTCCAGCGCCTCGAACACCGTCACCGCGTGGCCCTGCTTGACCAGATCAAAGGCCGCGGTCAGCCCGGCCGGTCCAGCGCCGATGATGGCCACCTTCTTGCCACTGAGGTAATCGACCTTGTCTTCCGCCGCGATCTCGCGGACACGTTCATCGGACACGGCATCCATTGCATAGCGCTTCAGCCAGCGGATCGCCACCGGATCACCGCGCCGTCCGATCGAGCAGGCGTCCTCACAGCGGCGCGTGCAGACACGGCCACAGACATGGGAAAAAGGATTACTGCGATAGATCTGGCGCACCGCCTCCTCGAGATTACCTTCCCATATCTCGCGAATGTATTCCGGTGCATGCATGTGCGTCGGGCAGGAATCGTGGCACATGCCGCACTGCACGCAGCGTGAGGCCTCGACGATGGCATTCTGCTCGGTGAAGCCGTCGACGATCTCATCAAAGGAATTGATACGGGTGTCGGGCTCCATCTCGTGCATGGGAGCCAGCTCGAGGTCGACGAGATCGGCGTCTTCGGTACTGGCCCAGCCCTTGGGAAAGTATTCACCGTGCATGCCGTTGGGGTCGGGCAGGATAAAAAAGCTGTCGATCTCAT
>JAUVNM010000064.1 GCA_030599705.1 Gammaproteobacteria bacterium | reverse complement strand
CTCAGCAACATCATCAAGATCATCTCCTGAACTCCCATAACTTATGGTTATAAAATATGCATAATCTTTGAAATCATTATAAATTGAATTGAAGGTTTTTTGATTTTCTTTGCGCACTCACGCGAAATATTCTTTTATCCCAGCACCATCACCGCATCCATCTCCACCTGCGCACCCTTTGGTAATGCGGCAACTCCCACCGCGGCGCGTGCCGGGTAGGGTTCCTGGAAGTAGTCCGCCATCACCTGGTTGACGACTGCAAAGTGTCCGAGGTCGATCAGGAAAATATTCAACTTGGCAATATCGGCCAGGCTGCCCCCCGCCGCGGTCGCCACAGCAACAAGATTGTCGAACACCCGCCGTATCTGCGCCTCCATGTCACCGTCAACCAGTTCCATGGTCTCCGGCACCAGCGGGATCTGGCCGGAAAGGTACACCGTGTCACCGGTCCGAACCGCCTGCGAGTAGGTACCGATAGCCTGCGGCGCCTGGCCGGTATTGATAACAGTACGTGCCATATAGATACCCTCGACCAATATTCAGAAATAATTTACACCTGTTAACTGCGCAAGCGCGTTATCCGTATCACTGACGGAATACTCCGCACCCGGCGCATCACCTCGGCAAGGTGCTTGCGGTTATGCACCGTGATGGTAAACATGAGTGTGTTAGTCAGGCCATCGCGTTCCTCGATGCCGACATTCTCGATGTTCGAATCGCAATCACCGATCGTTGCCGCCACTGTTGCCAGCATGCCGCGACGCTCTGCGACCACGGCGCTGACCTCCACCGGAAACTCCTCATCAACGCCCGGTTCCCATTGCACGTCAAGACAGTTATCCGGCGGATACTTGCGTTCCGAAAGATTGCGGCAGGTTTCCACGTGAATCACCATGCCGCGGCCCTTGGTAATAATACCGACGACCGGGTCACCCGGTATCGGCCGGCAACACTTGGCAAAGTGCATGACCAGGCCCTCGGTGCCCCTGATGACCAGCGGACGCATGGCGGGCTCATCCCCGCCTGCCGCGACCCCCGTCTGCTCAGCCGACACCAGGGCCCGTGCTACCAGCACGGCCGGCCGGCGGCCCATACCGACCTCGACCAGCAGATCATCGAAACTCTTTAAGTGATATTCCTTCAACAAGGCTGACAGCCGGTTTTTTGAAATACTGTCGGCATCGGCGTCAAACGCACCCAGTGCACGGTCCAGCATACGATGTCCCAGGCCAACCGCATCTTCATGTTTCAGGGTCTTCTGGTAATGGCGGATATTCGAGCGTGCCTTTGCCGACACCACAAAACTCAGCCAGGCCGGACTGGGATGCGCCCCATCGGCGGTAACGATCTCGACAGTCTGCCCGTTAAGTAACTGCGTCCGCAATGGCACCAGCTGGCGATCGACCTTCGCTGCAATACAGGTATTGCCCACATCGGTATGCACCGCATAGGCAAAGTCCACCAGCGTGGCACCATGCGGCAGTTTCATGATCTCGCCGGCCGGCGTGAACACGTACACCGCGTCCGGGAACAGGTCAATTTTTACATTTTCCAGGAATTCAACCGAGTTACCCGCATGCTTCTGCATCTCCAGCAGTTCACGCAGCCACTCACGTGCACCGGCATGCATCTGATCCGTGCCTTTCTCGCCAGACTTGTACAGCCAGTGGGCCGCGACGCCGGACTCGGCCACCCTGTCCATTTCCTCGGTACGAATCTGCACCTCGATCGGCACACCATAGGGACCGAACAGAATAGTGTGCAGTGACTGATAGCCGTTGGCCTTGGGAATGGCGATGTAGTCCTTGAACTTGCCCGGTACCGGCTTGTACAGGTTGTGCATCACGCCGAGTACGCGGTAACAGGTGTCTACGCGGTCGACGACAATGCGGAACGCATACACATCGTAGATGTCCTCGAAGGAAAGCGTCTTGTCACGGATCTTGCGGTACAGACTGTAGAGGTGCTTTTCCCGGCTGAGGATCCGGCCGGTGAGTTTCTCCTGGCGTATGCGCCGTTTGATCGAGGTCTCTATCTTCTGCAGTACTTCCTTGCGGTGACCGCGCGCCTCACGCACCGCCTTTTCCAGAACCTTGTAGCGCAGCGGGTAAAGCGCGGCAAACCCCAGTTCCTCGAGTTCAACGCGGATGGAATTGATACCCAGGCGGTTGGCAATGGGAGCATAGATTTCCAGCGTTTCGCGTGCAATGCGGCGGCGCTTTTCGGGACGCATCACACCCAGCGTGCGCATATTGTGCAGGCGGTCGGCAAGCTTGACCAGGATGACGCGGATGTCCCGCACCATGGCAAGAATCATCTTGCGGAAATTCTCGGCCTGCGCCTCGGCCTGGCTTTCAAATTCCATCTGGGTCAGCTTGCTGACCCCGTCGACCAGTTCGGCAACCTCGCTTCCGAACTCCACCTCGATCTGGTCCTTGGCGATACCGGTATCTTCTATGACATCGTGCAGGATGGCCGCAATGATGGACTTGTGATCAAGACCCAGCTCGCTGAGGATGCGCGCGGCCGCTACCGGGTGATAGATATAGGGTTCTCCGGATATCCGGTGCTGGCCTTCATGGGCCTCGGCACTGAACAGGTAGGCACGGTATACCTCCTGGACCTGTTCCGGCTCCAGGTAGAATTCCAGCATGGTACACAGGTCGCTGATTAAAAAACGCGACCCGTCATCGCTTACGGTTTGCTGTTTGCTCGCCACGTTGGCTGTACCGCCTGCAGATCCTGTCTTCATGCCTTGTTGTCCATCATAGGACAATCCGGGCATCAACAGTAGCCGCACGCCACCATTATGGCGTGCAGTACAACCGGAGAGTGGTGAGCCGGGATGCCCGGCCGCTACGGCCCGGGCTGGCGGATTATTCCGCGGCCGGCTGTTCGGGTTTGTCGGGTGTTCCCACGGTAGCCTCGGGAGCCGCTTCCGGGGCGGCCCCGGAACCGGCCTCAGTGGCCGTTGTTTCCGCGTTCTCCGCGTTTTCCGTGAGCAAATCTTCGAGTTCGAGTTCCGGTGTGACCGGCTCGTCGAGAATGGAGGGACCGATCATGCCTTCGGCAATCTCGCGCAGCGCCATAATGGTCGGCTTGTCATTCTCCCAGGGCAGGAAGGGTTCGACACCGTTGACCAGTTGCCGTGCCCGCTTGGTGGCAACCAGCACCAGCTGGAAACGGTTATCTACATTTTTAAGGCAGTCTTCGACGGTTACACGTGCCATAGTTAACTCCGTAAGCCCGGGATTGTGTCACTTGAGGGCGCGAGATTCTAACCGAATCACCCGGCCGATGCCAGCAGACCCCTGAGCAGTGCAGCATGGCGGTACTGCTGGGCCGGGAGTCGCAGCTGCCGGCACTGCACAATGGCGGCCAACTCATCCCGTGCCGCTGCAAAGACATCATTGATGATGAGGTAATCATATTCCCCGTAATGAGACATCTCGCTGACGGCATCCCGCATACGGCGCGCAATGATCTCGTCATCATCCTGGCCCCGATCACGCAACCGGTCCTCCAGTGCCTCACGCGAGGGCGGCAGGACGAAGATGCCGACACTTTCCGGAAGCAACTTGCGCACCTGGGCAGCCCCCTGCCAGTCAATCTCGAGGATGACGTCCTGGCCGGTCTCCAGCTGTGCCTCGACCCCTGCCTGCGAGGTCCCGTAAAAGTTATCAAACACGCGTGCATGCTCGAGAAATGCGCCCGCATCGATCATTTCCCGAAAACGCTTCTCGTCGACAAAGTGATAATCCCTGCCGTCGATTTCACCGGTGCGCGGGCTGCGCGTGGTATGTGAAATCGACAGCGCCAGTTCATCGCCGGCTGATTCCAGCACGTCGCGAAGCAGGCTGGTCTTGCCGGCGCCGGACGGAGCCGAAATGATATACAACGTTCCCTGACTGCCGTCTGCGGTCGCTTCACTCATAATGAAGTACTCCCTGCCGGAATCATGGCATTATTCCGTATTCTGGACCTGTTCGCGCATCTGCTCGATAAGCACCTTGAGCTCAACCGAGATGTTCGTGGTCTCCGCGGCAGCAGATTTTGAACCCAGCGTATTCGCCTCACGATTCAGCTCCTGCATCAGGAAATCCAGGCGACGCCCCACCGGTTCGTCACGTTGCAGCACGTCGCGCACTTCCTCTATATGGCCTGCAAGCCGATCCATCTCCTCGTCCACGTCGAGTTTCTGCACCAGGAACACCAACTCCTGTTCCAGGCGGCCCGGATCAGCCGGTGTATCCAGCTCTGCCAGCCGCGCCACCAGTTTCTCGCGCAGGGCGGCCGTAATTTCCGGCAAGCGCTTGCGCGCCTGTGCTACCAGTTTGTGTATTGCATCACAACGCTGCAACATCAGGCCGTGGATCTTCTCCCCTTCCGTTTCACGTGATGCAACCAGTTCTTCGAGTGTCTTGTCCAGCAGTGACAGCGCTGCCTCCATCAGCGGGCCTGCATCCAGCTCTTCCTCGCGCATTACACCGGGCCAGCGCAGCAGTTCCACGGGGTTCAGCGGCGCCGGTTGCGGCAACTGCGCATCGATTTGTTTGCAGGCTGCCAGCAGGCGGGCAAGATTATCCGTATCGAGCTCCACCGGTGTTGCCGACGCGGCCGCGGGCTGAAAACGGCACACCGCATCCACCTTGCCACGACCGAGGCGCTCATTGATCCGTGCCCGTACTGCCGGTTCCGCGGCCCGTAGCTCATCAGGCAACCGGATGCCCATCTCCAGGTAACGATGGTTCACAGAACGGAGTTCCCAGGACAGGGTGCCCTGCCCGGTTCCGGCCTCCTGCCGTGCAAAGGCCGTCATGCTGCGTATCATGTAAACAATCCCCCGGGAAAGAACCAATACTATATATTGCCGGTAATCGTAACACCGACGCTGCCAAAGGGGTAAACCACCGGTGCCTCATGAAACCGCCACAGCCACCCGCCAGGGTGATCGTGATACCAACCAGGACCGCTGCGCGGTGCTGCGATATGCCGGTGACTGAGTTGACCCGGGACGGGCCGGAAACAGGAATACACCGACCCGGGCAGATCACCCGGATCGGTAACACAGGAATGAAAACTCTACAGGTCGCCCAGCGGACGCAAGAAGGTATATTCCGCCGGCTCGAGGACCAGGGTATTACCGGCCTGGCCCACGTTGCCACCCAGTGCGCTGAGAGGCAGCGTAACCACGAAGGTCACCACCCCCACGACCGTGGCCAGCAACATCGGTACCCGTACCAGCACGGTATCGGCCAGCATCTCGCCAGCCGTGGGTTCCTCGGCTTCATTGTAGAAGGTCGACCTGGCTGACGCCATGGACATATGGGACATAGTGATCAAAAAGGCCAATATATAAGTAACCAGTTTCCTGTTCTGTCTTTTCACGCGGTGTACCTCCTTGAAACCCGTCGTCACGGGGTATTGAAAACCGGACTGCAAGCGAACACTACCGACTGTACAACTTGTTGATATGGTGAGCAAATTAACCTGCCATCAAGCATAGCGGAAAAGTTACCCTAAAAACCGGAGCAGTTCACACACAGCCATCGGCATGCACTGTGGGCATCTTTAAGCATGCCCGGGACTGTGTATTATTTAATATATATAACAACAACTTATAGGCCTGATGATCTACGGATTAATTTTTTTATTGGGGGGGCTGTTATCGAAGAGATTCAGGCTACGTTGGTCGTTTTTATGTGGCTCGCTTGATTTTTGATGCAGGCACGGATGGCGCTGAATTCTCTTGCTCGACTGGTGCTTCTTTACGTACGCTCAAGCTGGATGTAACTTTGATCCGGCCGTCGCGCTCCAGAGTTGCAAACTTGTCGCCTTTGGGGTTGAGGATCATCGGTATGGGTTCCCGGGATGGCGGTCTGCGCACAAAATGCAGTTGCCAGCCGAATTTCTCGATAGTGCGCAGTACGCACATTTGTTTCTTGTTCAGCAGTTCCCCAAGATTATCGGGAACGGGTACCATATTCCTGCGTTTTTCTTCCCAAGATGCTGCATCTGCTGCTTTCTGTACCAGCGGAGGCTGTTTGGTCTGGTCGGGTTTAGGTTTATGAGGACGAACCTCGAGTTCAAAATCCAGATTTATATGGCCATCCGGCTCCAGGAGCCCGATTTGGTCATACTTGTCATTGAAAAGAAGCGGGACGGGTTCCTGAAACAGGGGGCAGCGGATAAACCTCACTCTCCAGCCGAAATACTGGCATTCAAGTATCACATCCAGCTGTTTGCGGTTCAGGATTTTTCTTACATCATCATCGGTTAGCTTCTTGTTCTCGCGCCTGTCTTTAGTCACGTCGCTAATCCATTCGACTTCAATATTGTTAATGCGCCTGTCCGGTGTATCTCTGCGATCGTCAGTAATCGTTACCCCTTGAGTGTCCTCAAGCGGTGACTTGGGCGTATCAATCTCATGCCGCCGGTCTCCAAGACAGTCTCTCTCGTCTTTAATCTTCATTTAATGCACCAGATGCTATTGTCACAATAAATCACCACATGCATCGGCAATTATTTGTCATCCTTTAGTCCGTATTATATTTTATTGCATAATTTGTATTCATAAATGCATCCCACTACCGGTGAAGCAATTGAAATTCACCGAGGGAGATTCAGCCATGTGGCTACCTTCGGGTCGTCGTTTTCGTTTGCGCGAACGATAAGTTTTGTTGGCCGAACTGAGACCTTGCGCGCTACAACCAGCTCCATTTCTGCAATTTCATTTGATTCCCCTGTACCTGGGTACAATGGGAATCTTGCTTCCCATCACGTATAACAAATCTGTGACACTTTTTTCTGGAATACTGGAAAGGAGGGAAGACACCATGTTAAAAGCAGAGTGTAAAATGAAACTGAAACGCCAGCTTAAGATCGGGCGTCGATTACAACAGGTCGGCTTGTTTGCGGCGGCTACCGAATCACGTACCAAGGCCTACGTTCTACTCCACATTTACAAACGTCATCTTCGGGAACAGGTGGTCAATCCGCACTAGCCGCTTGTGTTCTCTCAATTGGTAGTTCAGCCCCCACGGCAGAACGATTAATGCGTGTGTTGCATCGATCAGTTGAATCCGGAATGGCGGGCTCAACCGATCGACGTCGAAAACCAAAAAGAGGGACAGAGAGTTGAAGTCTTAATCCCTCCGCCCCCGGTTTTTTTAATCAGCTTTAATGATTCCGCAGGCGTCGCGTGAACCTCCGGCGCAGCCTTTCTTTAGATCGCTCTCCTGGTCGCAGTAAGTATCTTCATTGGTATGAATGATAAAACTGCTGCCGTCGCCATCAAACAGGGTGAGACGGCCCGCTGACAAAGTCATCCTGTTGCTCGTATGCCTCATGGAGCCCCTGCCGCGCTTCACCTCGATGTTGATGAGATCGCCCATATGATACGGGTGATTGATGTCTGTTGCGGGAACAGTGTCACCCGCGCTGTCCGGACGCGTCTGTCCGAAAGGCCCCGGATCATGGTGACCCTTGGCTGCACCGCAAGGCTCGCAGGCGGCCGTTTCGTGAATGTGCACAGCATGCTTGCCATCGGATAAACCCTCTACCTTGAGATGGATGGTGACTTCCTTGATACCTTCGTCCGTCATCTCTTCCCTGAGTGTCGCCCTCCCCGAAATACTGGCGTCTGTACAGCCCTTGATGTCGGCCGTGGCCGTGAGTATGACAGCATGACCAGGTAGCGAAATGCAGGCCATTACAGCCGCGGCAGACAAGGAAACCCAAGTGGTACTAGCTGATTTTGGCGGTGTTTCGATCATCAGTGACTCCCTTTATCATTGTTGGTTGACGTACCGGAAATGGCACATTTGAAAAGTATAGTAAGGAAATGAAATTAGGGGATGCGTATATCCAAATACGACCCAGAGTGATTTTGAGCGGAGTGCGTGAATGTCCGAGTTAGTCAAATACGGAAGTTTATCGGCCGCTAATATTAGCAATCACTGTACTTCCTCCGACCCAACCTAGCCATAGCCTTGTCCAATATGAAATGAGTCTGAAGGGAGGGTGGTATTTCTAATATGAAATGAGTCTGAAACCGGAAGGGGAACCGTTCATGATGGGGGGATGAAAACCATCATGAAACTCGAAGACTTAACGACCATCGATCAACTCACAGATTTCCTGTCAGTCACCCAGACAGTGGCCTTTTCGGTCATCAGCGACAAGGATGCCTGCTACCGCTGGATTCAGGGAGAACTGGTCAAATTCCGCTATCTGAAACTCTCCCGCCAGGGAAAAGGGGTGGTGATCCGCT
>JAUVNM010000128.1 GCA_030599705.1 Gammaproteobacteria bacterium | reverse complement strand
CCGCATAACACCAACCAGCCAGAGCAGGCTGCTGCCGATTACGCCAGTCAGCGCGAGGTTCATCAAGGTACGCCAGCCGTTCTCCAGCGGTTCCAGGATCTCGAAATGTTTCAGGTAGATCGTCTCGCAGGCCCCGTTGCCGGTATCGTCGCGGGTCGTGCTGGTGCCCCTGGAGAATCCGTCGTCATTGGAATAATTGACCAGCCAGCCCCGGATCCGGATCTGGTCACCGATGCGGACCTGTTTGATCGTCTTGCGAATACGGCTGTCGTCCGTTAGCAGGTGGTTGTTGGATATTTGATCTTTGCTGAAGCGTTCCCAGGCGCCGGCATCGCCGGTCTGGAAGTTGCAGGTAAATTTCCCGTTCCAGAATTTGAAGTGGTTCAGGTCGGAACCGTTCGTATTCCCGCTCCAGACCACGCACACATCGGCGACGTTGATATGGTCATTCCACAACCGGTGCAGGCTGTAGTTGCCATTATGGTGCGCGTAGGAAACTACCAGGCCATGCAGATCATACTGGTAACGCGGCTCGATACGGTAGTCAGTCCCGTTATTCACCACCGTAAAGGGCGGTGTGTTGACGGCGCGTTGTACTGGCGGCTTCAGCAGGGCCGGCGTGATCGACATATCTTCGGGAAAATCGTTGCGCTGCCAGCAGGAGGTCAACAGCAGTATCAGGCTGGCATAAAAAACCAGTGTATTGAGTGTCTTCAGCAGGTGTGACTGATGCATGGCAGCGAAATTAAGGGGGTCGGTGACAAAACGCAATCATTATCATTTGTCACCGGCCCCTGTTTCACAATTCGAGATCATTGTATGCTGGCCCCGTTGGACGACTGTCTGAGTATTGAGTAACTCCCTATGCCGGAAAACAACAAAACCGCATCTTTCATCCTCGGCCTTGCCATCTTCCTCGGTCTGCTTGCCCTCGGCTACCTGCTGGGCGATGCCGCGATCCGGTTCAAGGAGTACGAGCGCACCGTGACGGTCAAGGGCCTGTCGGAGCGCGAAGTCGATGCCGACATCGTGATCTGGCCGATCCAGTTCACCGCGGCAAGTAATGACCTGGCGGGGCTGTACAGTGCGCTCGATGCCAGCACATCCCGGATCAGGGGGTTTCTCGAGGCGAACGGTTTTACAGGAGATGAAATAACCGTGGCTGCACCGACGATCACCGACAAGTCGGCGCAGCAGTATGGCAATAACAAGCCCGAGTTCCGCTATGCGGCAGTGCAGGCGGTTACTGTCTATTCGAACAATATCGCGACTGCCCGCGCCGTGATGACGAAACTGTCCACGCTGGGCAAGCAGGGCATTGTGCTGACCGGGGGTAATCACCGCTCGCAGACGGAGTACCTGTTCACCCGCCTGAACGCGGTGAAGCCGGGGATGATCGAGGAAGCGACGCGGCAGGCGCGCGTGGTGGCGGAAAAATTCGCGGCGGACTCGCAAAGCACCCTCGGCAAGATCAAGCGGGCCTCGCAGGGGCAGTTCAGCATTGCGGCCCGTGACAAAAACAACCCGCATATCAAGAAGGTCCGGGTGGTCTCGACGGTCGAATACTACCTTTCGGACTGATGCCGGATACGATGCCAAAAACTGACTCGACCCCCGGCAACAAGAGCGGACGGTTTCCCAAATACGTGTTTCTCGCCCTGTTCCTGCCGATGGCGGTTCTGGTGGTGGTGGTCGGTATGTCTCTTGACTCGCTAAGTACGGAAGCCCGCTTCAACGAGATACTGGATGATGACAGCACCAGGATCCATCTCGTCAGTGGATTTCTTGGTGCTGAAGTGTTGGGTTCACTGAAACATCTGCGTTCCCTTTCTACGGAACCCGTTACCATGCAGGCCGTCGATTCGCGGGATTCGGGACTCCTGCAGGCACTGGAATCTTCCTTTCTGACACTCGCGCAACGCAATCCGCAGTATCATCAGATTCGCTGGATTGATGAATCCGGGCTTGAAAAGGCAAGGATAATGCGTGATCAGGGAGAACCTTTCGTAGTGGACCCGCAGTATCTGCAGGACAAGAGCAGCCGCTATTATTTTGAAGCGGCGAATGCACTACTGCCCGGTGAACTGTATATCTCCCGCCTTGACCTGAATGTAGAGCACGGTCAGATTGAAATACCACCAAGGCCGGTACTTCGTATCGCCACGCCCGTGCAGGGCAGTGACCGGAAGCACCTCGGGATTATCGTCATAAACATTGATATGAAATACCTGTTTAATCTTGTTCACATTCCCATGAAAACGGAATCGGATGTGGAGTACTTTCTGGTCAATCAGCAAGGGATTCTGTTGAATATCGGGGTTGAGAACTTCAAGGACGCTGAAGCGTGGGTGCAAAGCCTGAATTTTACCCTGGCCCACCCGAAGGTCTGGGAGGAAGTCCTGGCGAACGACCTGGGAAGCCTGGAATTGCCGGACGGGTTATGGGGCTGGGAAACGCTTTCCCCTGTTGAGACCTTCTACCGGTCGACCCAGGAGCTTCCAAAACATCTGGTCGCCTTTGACCAGTTGATCTCCAGTGAATTCTCGCTGACGCTGATGGCGCATCGACCCCCCGGTATCCTGAAGGATGTGCGCCGCGAGAATCATATGCTGATCTCTCTGGGCATAATTTTCATCCTGTCGATTTACAGTCTTTCCCTGTTTTTTTATTTGAGTGGCCAGGCCCGTGCGCGGCGTGCCGAAGTGGAGGCCGCATACGCGAAGGCGGACGCAGCAAACATGACGCGTATGAAGGAACTTGAAGAGCGTTTCCACCGCCTGGTTGAGGTCAGCAGTGTTGGCCAGCTGGTTATTGACGGCGATGGTCGAATTGAAATTTCCAATCCTGCTGCAGAGCGCATGCTGGGCTATGAAAGCGGGGAACTCGAAGGTCTCCAGGTAGACACGCTGTTGCCAGCCGGTCTGCAACAAAAACATGCACAGCTGCGCGAGCAATTTATGCAGGCACCGGAGGCTCGTAAGGTGGGTGTGGGGCGTGACCTGGAAGCCGTCAGAAAGGATGGCTCGACCATACCTGTGGAAGTGGGCCTGAATCCCTATTCAGACCATGACCGGCAGTTGATCCTGGCGAGTATCATCGACCTGTCAGATCGTGAAGGTCCGGGGTCAGGTTAAGAATTTTCCCGGATGACTAAATACTGGCTTGTCCTGCTGGCATCGGTTGCATTGCTTGGGGGTTGTGCCGTCAACCCGGTCACCGGCAACAAGGAGCTCAGCCTGGTCTCGGAGGCGCAGGAGCTGAGTATCGGCAAACAGGAGTACGCCCCCCTGCGCCAGGCCCAGGGCGGGGACTACGTTGTAGACGAGCAACTGACTGCCTATGTCAGCCAGGTCGGGCAACGCCTGGCAGCGGACAGTGATCGCCAGCTGCCGTATGAATTTCATGTCATCAACAACTCGGTACCCAATGCCTGGGCGCTGCCTGGCGGCAAGATCGCCATCAATCGCGGGCTGTTGACCGAGCTCGACAGCGAGGCCGAGCTGGCTGCCGTGCTCGCTCACGAAATCACCCATGCGGCGGCAAAACACACTGCGCGGAATATTTCCCGTGGCATGCTGCTGCAAGGTGCCGTGCTGGCCACCGTGGTGGTAAGCCGGAACAGTGACTATGCGCAACTGGCGCAACTGGGTGCCGGTGTTGGCGCCCAGTTGGTCACCCAAAAGTATGGCCGGGACGCGGAACGCGAGGCCGACTATTACGGCATGAAATACATGGCGCTTGCCGGTTATGACACGCAGGGTGCCGTCGATCTGCAAAAGACCTTTGTCAAACTCTCGGAGGGCCGTCGGCAGGACTGGTTGAGCGGTCTGTTTGCCAGTCATCCACCGTCGCAGGAGCGGGTGCAAAATAACCTGCAAACCCTCGCTGAATATCCCGCGGGCGGCGAGGACGGCCGGCGCAATTTTCAGGCCCGGCTGGCGCACCTGGAAAAAACCAAACCGGCCTATACCGCTTATGACAAGGGCCGCAAGGCACTTGCCGACGGGGACCTCGCGCTGGCGCGTCAACTGGCCGTCAAGGCGCGCAAACTGGAACCGCGGGAAGGTCATTTCGAGGCCCTGCTGGGAGATATTGAACACAAGCACGGGAACGACCGGACGGCATTGACGCACTACAGCAAGGCAATCCGTCTCAATGACGGTTTTTTCTATTACCACCTGCAAAAGGGCATTGCCAACGAACAGCTCGGTAACCGCTCGCAGGCCAAACAGGACCTGGATACCAGCATTACCCTGTTACCGACGGCAAATGCCTACAATGCGCTGGGCAATATTGCCCGCCAGGAGCGGCGTTACCAGGAAGCCAAGCAGTACTATGCGAAAGCGGCGCAGGACAAGACCGCTATCGGCAAGCAGGCGTACGCCGCGCTGGTTGAACTGGACCTGCCGGATAACCCGGGCAAGTACCTGAAGGTCCAGCCCAGTGTCGACAAGCACGGCCGCGCCCTGGTCAAGGTCAGCAACAACACCCCGAAGGCGGTCACGGGCAGTGTGATCGTGGTGGAATACAAGGATAAACAGGGCAACAAGTACAGCCGCAAGATCCGCTTGCGCAAGATCTTGCCAGCCGGCAAGACGGCCACGGTGGACCTGGGGCTCGACAACCTCGACAAGAAGGCACGGCGCAGCCTGCGTGCCGGCGTCATCAAGGCCGGCCTGGCCAATTAAGCGGGGTCTTCATATAAAGATTCCGTTTAAGTAGCATTCTGCTCTGACACCATTTCTAGGGTACTTGTTGTAATTGAGCGCGGTATGCGCTGAATTCTTCGGGTGCCAGGTACTGCAGGACTTCCTTGCCATCCGTGTTGAGGATAAGGTCCAGTCCCTTGTCCGGATAGAGCAGGTGTTTTTGCTCTGCATGGGCCTGGATGATCTCGGCGGGCGCGCCGAAGCGGACCTGCACGATTTCCTCATCCAGGTTGAAGCTTGGCATGAAGTTGATAATCTTGACCGGTGCCCGGTAGGCAACGGGCAGGTCATCGGGATGCAGGTGGTACTTGCGCGAGCCGCCGTCCTGAAAGGCGCGTTCCCGCAAGGATAAAAGCGCATCGGGAGCGACATCCAGCACCAGGATCAGCTTGCCCGTGATCGGGCCGGCGGAGTAATGGCTGTAGTAGGTCTCCAGGGCGCCGGCCTCGTGCGGTGCCGCAATGATCGCCAGATCCATGTCGTCGCCCAGCAGCGCGATTGCCTCACCGAGCGTGGTGTGCCCGAGCGTGATACCGAACACCCGTGTGTCACCACCCGGCAGTATGTCGATCTGCCAGGGCAGGCCGGTCACCGGCTGGTTGCTGCCTTCCTCGTCGCTATTGAAGAACACCCGGCCGAGTACGACCAGGATGACGATCAGCAGGGCAATAAAATATTTCATGTGTGTCTGGAAATAAATACCGGGGTCAGATCTGCATGGTACTTGCTTATGCCATTCATGTCAGAGCACATTTGTCGCTACTATAAGGAGAAAATGTGCTCTGACACCATAATTTAGCCCATGTACCGCGAGATTCCCGCCAGGGATAAACACATCCGCAAGGTCGTCATCGAGACGCCGCTGGATGACTACGAGCTGCTGGACTTCGGTAACGGGCGCAAGCTGGAACGCTTTGGCCCGTATGTAGTCGATCGTCCGGACAAGCGCGCCGCGGGGAACCGCACGCTGCGTGAATGGACGGCCGACTGGTCCTTTGCACGACCGGGTTCCGGTTCATTCGGATGGCAGCAGGCCCGCGCTGACCTGCCGCGGCAGTGGGAAGCCAGCATCGACGGCATGCAGCTGCACTGT
>JAUVNM010000065.1 GCA_030599705.1 Gammaproteobacteria bacterium | reverse complement strand
GACACCGGGTTTTCATCACGGCAACAGGGGTGCGAATCCCCTTGGGGACGCCATAATTAAGCTGTAATACATTGAATAATAATAAGATTAAAAGCCTCGTGGTTTTCTAAAAGCATGGGGATTTTTAACTCTCTGATTTTTCTGAATAAATGCCAGGCCACTTCCTGGAGGTATGGAGAACTCTAAGGATCACAACACTGCCTTCCTCCACGCGATAGGCAATGATGCAGGGAACATCGACCAGCACTCTTTCGCGGGTTCCGGGTATTCGTCCGGGTCTGCCCATGCCAGGTTGACAGGCGAGTTCGGGGACAGCATTACGGATGCGATCAGCAACCGCTGGCAGCGGCCGATGGGTCGTCCACGGCGATGAAGCGCCGGATTTGAATCAAATCATTGATGGCGTCGTCCTGCCATCTTATTTGCATTCTGGCGCATCTCCTTCCTCATCAGTACCCCAGCCAGCCAGTGGTCGACGGCATCATGGCTTGCATATTTTGCCGTTCCTCTGTCTGCTCTTTCTACAGCGGTTCGCAGCGCCCGCGCTTGCCATTCCTCCTGGGCGAGGTAGCGGCGCAGGGCGTCGAGGGCCAGGAATGAACGGGTCAGGCCGATAGATTCTGCCAATTTTTCCAGCTGCTCACCGATCTCTTCGGGTATGCGTATACTCAGGGTCGCCATTGGGGAATGCCTCTTTATATGCAATGTAACGCAGATAGCCGATTTCTGCATCATTCCCGCAGGTACGACCTTGGTGCAATAGACACAATGACCAGGGCAGGTACAAACTACCAATCAACAGAAGCACTATAGCAAGTGCCAGGATATGACAGAGCGCAGAAAAATAAAGGACAGGCGAACCAGCATCACCATGCGGGAGTTGGCCCAGAATCGTCGAAACAGCCCGGACCGCCGGCTTAACAATATTGTCGTCGAATGGGTTCCACTCGAAACGATTTATGTCCATCCGCTGACACGGAGTACCTTCCGAAAAAGCTGAGCCTTCGAGTTGCTGCTGTAAGCCCGGGGCCGTCCCGGGTTTCTAATCCTTTCGCAGCCGGTCATTCACGGCAATCGGTGTCGGGTAGCGCAGCATGATCAGGTAGGCAGAGACAATAAATGTGATCAGCGTCGTCGTCTGGATCAGGTAGGATGCCTGCAGGCCTATGGCGCCTGCATTCAGTGCGAGTACGGCAATCATCAACGAGAATTCGCTGGTCTGTCCAAGGCGTACACCGACTTCGTTTGACAGGCTTCTGGTTTCGCCGGACCTGCCAAGCAACCGGGAAAAGAACACTGGCTTGGATACCAGCAGCAGCGCTGCAAGTATGACCCCGGGGATTATTACATCCGGCAGCATCGGCAGGTCGAAACTGGCGCCGAGTGAAAAGAAAAACATGATCAGGAAAAAATCACGTAACGGCTTGAAGCTTTCAGCGATAAACCGGGCAATCGGATTGGTGGCCAGAGAAACGCCGGCGATGAAGGCGCCGATCTCGTAAGACAGTCCCAGCAGTACTGCAAGTTGTGCCATGCCCAGGCACCAGCCAATAGAAGTCAGGAAGATATATTCCTGGATGGTGTCAAAACGGCGCATCAAACGTACCAGAACGTAGCGTTCAAACAGAAAGGAGACCAGCACAAGGGACGGAACTGCAACAGCGAGTTTCCCCAGTTGTTGCCATTCCATCCCGGCCTGCGACACGCCTTCCAGCAGCAACAGTATGGCAATCGCAATAATATCCTGCAGCAGGAGAATGCTGATCATGACCTGGCCGACATGGCGGTGATGCAGGGCCGTGGTCGGCAGCAGTTTGAGTCCAATAATGGTGCTGGAGAACATCATGGCAGCACCGATTATCAGGCTCTCGAACAGGTTAAAGCCAAAGATCCAGCCGACCAGCGCACCTATGACAGCGAATGCCAGCGAACTTACAGCGGTAACCACCACGGCCTCGCGCAACATCCGTACAAGTTGCCATGGGTGCAGGTTCAGGCCCAGCAGGAATAACAGGAATATAATTCCGATGTGACCGATTTGCTGGATCACGGCCGCTTCGGTTACCAGTTTGAGGCCCCAGGGGCCGGCAATCCCGCCCAGCAGGATATAGGCAACCAGCAAAGACTGGCGGGCATACAGGGCGATACTGGCAAAGAGAGCAGCGCCCGTGAAAATCAGGAATATCGAGAATATTAGCGAGTCTTCATGCATTACCGACTGATAATAATATCAGTCGGGCATAAAGACAAAGAGGTGTCGGGGGCGGGGCAGTTTCCCGTCAGGCGACTATGATGTGTTATTTGAACTAATCGTCATAAGGTGGCACGACTTCCGTACCACATCCTGAATATGTCTTGCCATCCACACTGATAGATACTTTTGCGGTATAGGCCTTGCCTGACTTTATGTCCTGGCAGAACGTGTGCACGATAACCACATCCATGAAGTGGTCCCTCGACTTCATGCGGTAGATTGTGGCGTTCTCGCTGGTTCTGATAATGGGGCCAAGCTTGTTGTAGTGATGTGTGACTTCACCTTCATCGGTCTTCAGCGTCATGGCGTTCTTGCTGAAGACGATGTCCAGGCGCCAGTCCGGGCCATGTCCGACACCTGTGAAGCCCGTTGCAGGGTTCAACATATAGGCCAGCACCGGTGGCATGACAAGCAGTGCCAGGACACAAGCCGGCAGTTTAAAAAAACCTGTAATGGATGGAATTCGTTTCATGGTCATTTATATGTTGCAGCCTGGTATCTTCCCGTTGCCGGTGTACGGGCGTTCAGGGAATAGTGGATGCTTCAACCGGTACCGGCACCTCGAGAGCCCACAACAGTTTTCCAGCCCCGGCAAGGATGCGGTAAATTGAAAACAGTAAATCCCGTTTGCCGTTCTGGTAATCAATTCGCGCAGCAAAGAGCTCGTTTTCCGAGTCAAGTACATCCAGCAGTGTACGTTGACCGATATCGAACTGTTTTTTGTAAGCGCTGGTTGCCGCGATACTGGCATCAACGTGCACCTTGAGGCTTTCCAGTGATGTTTTGGAACGCGTATAGGCGTGCCAGGATAATTGCATGTTTTCGATAATCTGACGGCGGGTCCGATTCCGGCTTTCCTTGGACTCACTCAGCAAAAACGCGGTTTCCTCACGGCGTGCCGTATCGGCGCCACCGGTGAATGCATAACGACCACGAAGCATCACGAAGGAATCCTTGTTTGAGCCCTCTTTGCCGTCGATGTTTTCGTTTCGTGATCCCCCGGCCTCAATATGTAGGCTTGGGAAAAACGTGGATTTTGCAGCCTTGTGCTGTGCGCGGGCGGCAACCACATCGGCTGCAGCCGATTTCAGGGCCGGGTGGTTGTCCAGTGCGACGGCAGTGGCCTCGTCAATGGTTTCCGGCAGTTGGTATTCCATGGATTCCGGGATTTCCAGTGCGACAGGCTTGCGACCAACGACATTCACAAACGCGGCGATGGCATCATTATAAAAATTTTCTTCCGTTATCAGGTTGGTGCGCGCCAGCGCGAGGCGGCCGAGTGCTTGCTGGGTGTCGGATTTCCGGCCCACGCCATAATCGCTACGCTTCCTTATATGGTCGTGGTTCTTTTCATGTGTTTTCAGGTTGTCCTTGGCCAGCTTGACTAACTCAAACTGGTTGAGTACATCAAGATAGACCTCGCTTGCCCGCAGCGCAATAATCTCGGAGGTCCCGAATGTGGAGTAGGCACTGGCATTGGTTCTGGCCTTCTGCTGATCGAACTCGCTCTGGGTTCCGAAACCGTCGAACAGTAATTGCCGGGCAAGTAATTCCGCCTCGTGGCGGTTTAAGCCCCGGCGCCCATGACCGGCGGCGCGGGTGACCGGGGTATTGCTTGCCTCCCGGCCGCCGCCAACAGTGATATCGGCTGACGGGAAGAAGCCGGCCCGCGCCTGCTCCATTTCCTGCTCGACGGCGTTGCGCTGGTTCCTGGCTATCTGTACGTCCGGATTGGTCGTAATGGTCTCGCTGACCACCTCATGCAGTGATTCGCAATACGCAGTAGCGGAGATCAGCAGTCCAAGGCATGCAGCCAGGCAATGAATGAAGAACCTGCAGTGCATTTCAATCACTCTGTGGATGCCATGGCTGCCGTTCCATGTCATGATGACCGGCAGCCGTGAATGCGCTGGGTTCCCGGGAAACATTCAGGTCACATCGTTTAGAAACAGTGCAAGGTGCAGCCGGTTCTCGATGTCCAGTTTTCTGAAAATTGCACTGAGGTGTGCCTTGACCGTGCGTTCGGATATATCAAGCTGTCTTGCAATAATCTTGTTGTTGCCACCCTTGTGGACCATCTGCGCGACTTCCAACTCGCGTGGTGTCAGGCATTTGACCTTGTTATCGGCTCCCGGATTCCTGCCGTGAGCGAGTTCCTCGATGACCCGGGTGATCAGGCTGCGCTGCATCCATAGCTCGCCGCGACACACGGCAGTAATCGCCTTGACCAGTAATTCCGGTGGCGTCCCGCTGTCCAGGAAACCATGGACGCCCTGCTTGAACAGTTCGACCTGGTCAATCTCCGGGCTGCTGACGGATTCGAGTATGATAATGCGTGTATCCGGTGCGGCTACGGCGAGTTCTCCGATGGCGTTTGTAGCAGATTCATGCATCAGGGCAGGGTCCAGCATCAGCAGCTGATACGGATGACGGACAATTGACTCCATGGCCCCGGACCAGGATGCCGCATGTCCCACGCCATAATAACCACCCAGCACCGTTGTGAACCGGGCGGCAATGTCATTGTCCTGGCAAACCACCAGGACCTGGTCTTTTTCCTGTGTCATCGTGTTATCCATGATGCTGTCATCCGGGATTGATCTTGAGCGGGGCGGCTTCCGTACACAGATGACTGCGATCGGTTCTTACCCTTATCAGGTAAAAACTGTCACCCTGCTCGTCAGGGATGGTATCGGCGCTTGTGTGCTCGAGTTTAGCGTCCAGCCCCCCGTAAATTGCGTAATGGCAGGCCGTCAGTTTCACCCGGGTATCTTGGCTAGCGTGTAACTTCACTATTGATGCGTGCAAGTACATCGCGCCACGGGCTGAGTCGACTGGACTTGCCGACGTGTTTGCTGTTGCCTGATCGTGACCTGGCCAGCCACAGGCCATCTACATTGAAACTGTAAACCGGTAGCAGGTCACTGCGTTTGGCCGATGAACGGATTTCCGGATCCAGGTTGTCCAGTAGCAGTGGATCGGCATCCGGTTTCGGGTAATAGGCCAGGACGATGTGTGCCTGGTCAAGTTCCAGGGCTTTTACATACATCAGGCGCATACGTTCCGGGGAAACACCCATCTTCAGCAGCGTGAAATACTTTGCAATGGAGAAATCCTCGCAGTCGCCACCATTGGAAACCAGTGTCTGCAACGGTGTCGCCCAGTAGTCTTCTTTCCCCCAGTGTTCGGCGTCATTGACAAACTCGAGCTTATTGAAAAAATCATTTACCTGGTGCAACTTTTCCATGTCGGAATACTGTTTTCCGGACCCCATTAACTGCAGCCAGTAACCAATCCGGCGGAATGCATGATCACTATGCTCCTGGCTGATTTTTGCGATTACCTTGCGTGACATGACGAATTCACCGGCACCGGCAGGCACAATAAAACACGCGTACAACAACAGGGTGCAGATCAGCAGTCGCAGGCAGGCCCTGATGCCGATTACCTTCGGTACCGGTTCCGCACCGGTAATCGGGCAGGATGGTTTCCGTGTGGGTCCGGTGCGTGTTGTTGCCCCGGGTGTTGTCGTCTGAAATTTCACGTCGCGGTCATTGTTTGCAATAAAATAATCCGGCTATTCCTTGGGTTATCGGCCGGTCGCGGTGTGTACTTAGTGTGCTTACCGGTTTTTCGCCAGGCTGATCGAGACGCTCGTCAGCGTTGGTACCTAGGTCCAATTGAATGCAGCAAGGGTCCCGCGTAGACTCAATAAAGCTGGAGGAAACAATAAGTTATGAAAAAAATAACCGTGACTTTCGTATCATCCCGGAACGACACACGACAACATTGCGCTGACCTGATAAGGCAAAACCCGGATATCGATCTGCTCGCCACTCCCGCTGGCCTGTCCCGGCAGGGCAACTGCCCGGCGCTTTCAAGGACGGATGTGGTGGTTATTGATGAAAGTGTTGTCCGGTCCGAGGGCTTTGCCGCGGTGCGCAGGATGCTGGATGCATACCCAGTAATTAACTCATTGATAATAATAGATAATATTAGCGAGGAGACCACGGCATGGACGCTTATGCAGGGCGTCCGCGGCGTCATGGGGCAGCATCAGATCGGCGTCTTTCTCGGCAAGGCCATTCGCCGGATTGACGCAGGTGAAGTCTGGGTGTCCCGGTCACTGCTGGAGTGGCTCAGGAGCCCGGCACGATTGCCGATCGGGGGCCGGGATGAGGGCAGGGGAATGCCGCGAACGGACTGGAGCCGGTGGCATTAAATGGCAGCGAGTCAGACGTAATCGATATAGCCGATCTGTTGACCGGCAATGATGTCCGTAACGACAACATCGCAGATCACGTCAGGGTCATGTCAGACGGGGCTGACACGACCCTGGCTGGCGATCCTGCCGGCACTGGTTGCTGCACTGACATTGCCATGTTCTCGAGTATTACCGCCGGTTCGTCAGCCCGGAATAATTTTAACCCTGACAGCGAAATTCAGGGGGAGATATGATTTAATCCCTCCCCATGTTCCGACCTGTTGAGCTATTCATCGGCCTGCGTTACACGCATGCAAAGCGCCGCACGCATTTCATTTCGTTTATCTCGCTGACCTCCATGCTGGGTATAGCGCTGGGCGTGACTGCGCTGATTACCGTGTTGTCCGTTATGAACGGGTTTGAACAGGAACTGCGCGATAGAATCCTCGGTATGGCGTCGCATGCCACGGTTACCACCTATGGCGGCCGCCTTGAGAACTGGAAATCAGTCGAACAGGTGGTGCTGGAACATGACGAGGTGATTGCAGCAGCGCCCTATGTCCGCGGTGAAAGCATGCTGAGTGCCGGCAAGCAGGTCAGCGGTGCAATCATTCGCGGAATATTGCCTGCTGCCGAGGGTGCCGTGTCTGACGTAGTGGCACATATTCGGGATGGCAGTGTCCGGCATCTCAAACCGGGTGATTACGGGATTATCCTCGGTAGTGAACTGGCCTATGCCATGGGAGTCGGGCTCGGCGACCCGGTCACCGTGGTATCCCCCCGGGTCATGATCGGTCCGACCGGCGTATTGCCCCGGTTGCGGCGCTTTACCGTGGTCGGCATTTTCGAGGTCGGCATGTATGAATATGACCGCGGCGTGGCGCTGGTGCATCTGGAGGATGCCGCCAGGCTGCTCCAGCTCGGTGATGATATTACCGGGGTGCGCCTGAAGCTGGATGACCTGTTCCGGGCGCCTGTCGTGGCCGCGGAGCTTGGCCGGCAACTCGCAGGTGATTACCTGGTCAGGGACTGGACCCGGCAGCATGCCAATTTTTTTCGTGCGGTCAAGACCGAGAAGCGCGTCATGTTTATCATCCTGACGCTGATCATTGCGGTAGCTGCTTTCAATATTGTATCGACGCTGGTCATGGTCGTGGCCGACAAGCGTTCCGATATTGCCATCCTCAGGACGCTGGGCGCATCACCGCGCAGCATCATGATGATCTTTGTTATCCAGGGGGCGATTATCGGTGTATTCGGCACGTTACTGGGGGTTGCCGGCGGCGTTGCCCTGGCGCTCAATGTCGAAACCCTGGTCCCGGCTATCGAGGCGTTCTTCAATGTCCAGTTTCTTGCGGCAGACGTCTACTATATCAGTGATGTTCCATCGGAACTGCACTGGGACGATGTGGGTGTAATGGCTTCTGTTGCCCTGTTGCTGAGCCTGCTGGCCACCCTGTACCCGGCCTGGCGGGCTGCAAGAACTCACCCGGTGGAGGCGCTGCGCTATGAGTGAGGTGCTTTCCTGTGCGCAGCTGACCAAGAACTACAGCGAGGGTGGCGCCCGGCTCGATGTTTTGCGTGGTATTGACCTGGTGGTGGAGCAGGGAGAAAGTATCGCGATCATGGGCGCCTCGGGCAGTGGCAAGAGTACCTTGCTGCATATGCTGGGCGGGCTGGATACGCCCACGAGTGGCCAGGTCTGT
>JAUVNM010000220.1 GCA_030599705.1 Gammaproteobacteria bacterium | reverse complement strand
TGTAGTCCGCGCCGCAATACGGGCATTTGGCTGTTCCTGTCTCCTCGATCGGGAGATACACCCGGGGATGTGAATTCCAGAGACTCATGCCTTCCATCGGGCAATGCAGGGGCAGGTCGGCACGGGTGACGCTGTACTGGTTCTCGGCATTCGCCGCGATCAGCCCGTTGCTACCCGCCGAAGCCGCGGTATCGGGATTTGGCACGCACGTTCCCCTGTTGGTTGATGATGAGGTAATTATCTGAGTTCACTAGCGCTTTTCAGCAAACCGGCAGGCTATTATAGCGTACCCGCCGCACTCGCCAACTCCCGGCTGGCGGCCCGGGCCGGTTCCATAAAAGACCTGCGATTCAATAACATGGTGTACCATCCCTGACTCGACAACACACCGCGCACACGATAAACGCTCGCAAGACGGCCGCACAACCAGATGAGAAGCCGGGACCTGTATTTCAGACTGCTGCACTACGCGCTTCCCTACCGGAAGCTGTTTGCCCTGTCCCTGCTGGGCACGGTGGTCTTCGCCGCCACGGAACCGGCCATGCCGGCGCTGATGAAACTGCTGCTGGACGAAACCTTTGTCGCGCGCAGCGAAGCGGGGCTGGTGTTGCTGCCGGTACTGCTGGTATTGCTGTTCGTGGTACGCGGCATCGCCAGTTTCAGCAGCAACGTCGGCATGAAGTGGGTCGCTACCCGGATTGTCATGGACCTGCGCACCGAGATGTTCAACAAGCTGCTGACACTCCCGGTCTGGTATTTTGACAACCACGCCTCCGGCAATATTATTTCCAAATACACCTTTAACGTGCAGCGTGTCATGCAGGCCGCGACCTCGGTACTCGTCACCCTGGTCAAGGACAGCCTGATCGTCATCGGGCTGCTGGCATGGACCCTGTACATCAACTGGCAACTGTCACTGATCGTGCTCGTGATTGCACCGCCCACGGCACTGATCATCCGCCATGTCAGCAAGCGGCTGAGGACACTGGGGCGGTCGTTGCAGGACACCATTGGCGAACTGACCCGGGTGGTCCAGGAGACCATCAGCAGCAACCGCGAGATCAAGATATTCGGCGGGGAGGACTATGAGAAAGGCCGCTTCGCAACACTCAACAACCAGGTGCGGCGCTTCCACATGAAGGCGACCTCGGTGTCAGAGGCCAATATCCCGGTTGTGCAGGTGCTGACCGTGATCGCCCTGTCCATCGTTATCTATATCGCTTCCGTGCAATCACACACCGGCCAGCTGAGCGTGGGGGAATTCGTGTCCCTGATTGGCGCACTGGCCCTGATGTCCTCCCCGATCAAGCGCCTGACCAAGATCAACACCCAGCTGCAGTCGGGGCTGGCCGCGGCAGAAAGCATATTTGCCCTGATCGACAAACACTCCGAAAGCAATGACGGCAACATCCGCATTGGCCGCTCCGCAGGAAATATCGAATTCCGTCATGTCTCCTATACCCACCACGGCGGCCGCTCGGCCGTACTGCACGACATCAATCTGGAAATTGCCGCGGGCGAGACCGTGGCACTGGTGGGTCCGTCAGGTGGCGGCAAGACCACCCTGGCCAATCTGTTGCCACGTTTCTATACCCCCTCCGCGGGCGCCATCCTGCTGGACGGCACCGATATCCAGGAACTGGAACTGGCCAGTCTGCGGGAACAGATCGCCTACGTGGGACAGCACATCATGCTGTTCAATGACACCGTGGCCGCCAATATCGGCTACGGTGCGCAGGCCGCCGCATCCGCGGGAACCATTGAGCAGGCGGCCAGGAAGGCGCATGCACTGGAGTTTATCGAGCAATTACCACACGGCATGGACACCCTGGTGGGTGAAAACGGGGTGCGCCTGTCCGCGGGGCAGCGCCAGCGCATCGCCATCGCGCGCGCACTCATCAAGGACACTCCGATCCTGATTCTCGACGAGGCCACCTCGGCACTCGACAGCGCATCCGAGAGGATGGTCCAGCAGGCGCTGGAAGACCTGCGGCAGGGGCGCACCTCGCTGGTGATTGCCCATCGCCTGTCGACCATCGAGAATGCAGACCGTATCATGGTCATGCAGGCCGGGTGCATTGTCGAGACGGGAACACACCGGGAACTGCTCAAGCAAAACGGAGTGTACGCACGGCTTTACCTGTTGCAGCATTCCCGGGAAATGGAAACAATTGAATAACAGGTCTTGTAAAAACCCTGCTGTAGGGTCGAATTCATTCGACCATTGGCGACTGGCCGAATGAATTCGGCCCTACAGTGCTGCTAACAGAAGGTACGCAGGAAGAAACATGAAGCTATCCCGGTATATTCTACTGATCGCTGCAGTATTCATACTTGCCGCAGCCGGTTTGTATTTGCAGCGCAAGCCGGGGGATGGTATCTGGCGGTTTAATTTCGCACCCGGCTCTGCTCCGAATGTCGAGTCATTCAGAAAAGTCGATGTTGACGCGGATTACAACCGTTGGGCGGGGTACGGCTGGCTTGATGCTGAAGGGCCGATCAAGACCGGGAAGTGGCCGGGCGATAAACTGGATACCTGGGAGTCCCGCAATAACCTGAATGTAGTGAATCGCCGCGGGCCTGATGACCTGGCGCGATCCCATGCCACCGGGCCGGCGACCTTTGCGCTGGATCTCGTGCCAGGAACATACGAGGTCTGGGTGCTGTCGGGTGATGCCGGTCATCTTGAATACATTCCACGAGAACCCTACAGAATTACCGTCGAAGGCAAGACGGCTTTTGAATTCGATATCAGCGCGGCAGAATTCATCAAACAGTTTGAAACCCCGGTGTTCGAAGATGAACTCAGCCAGTCCGATATCTGGCGGCACGCTATTGAACCCCGCTTCCAGTGGAGCCGGGGCGTGGTTGATGTCGAGGATGGCCAGCTGACGGTCACTGTGGCCGGTGACCAACGTGACAGCCTGGTTCCGGATTTCATGGGTGATTATGCGCACTCCGAGTCGCGTAGCGGTCCACCAGTGCGTTTTACCGGCGCCCTGAACGCCCTGATCGTCCTGCCTGCCGATCCAGAGGCGTCTACCGGCGAGCAAACCATTCACGCGATCGATGCCTGGCGCCGGCAAAATATCCGTCAGCAGTGGCCGCGGATCGACACGCAGCCGGCACCCTTTGCCGGTTTCACCGCGGCCGATCATAAGAGGGGCTACACGCTTGCTCCTGTCAATGTGCTCAACCCTGTCATGCCGGATGACAGGTACCCGCATTCAGAGAGAGTGTTAAAGCTGAGGGTGACGCCGGGTGAGTACTTGCCGATTACCTTTGCCATTACCCCGATAAAGGACCTGGGCGAAACCCGTGTTGACTTCAAGACGCTGCAAAGCTTGTCGGATACTGGCAATGAGACGATACCGACTGAGGGCAATCTTGTGAGCGGCGTTGTGCGGTATCAGGCCAGGCGCACAGAAAAACGGGGTACGGGCTGGCAACCTGGACCGGCCATGATTGTGCCAACCAATCACTGGAACATCCGTGCAGGTGTAAGTAAGCAGTTCTGGCTGACCTATCAGATACCAGATGACATGCCGCCCGGGCGGTACACCGGCACCATTGAGATCCGCCCGGAACATGCTGCAGGCAGCCGCCTCGTTGTTGAGTTGCAGGTGTTGCCGTTCCGGCTGCAGCGACCCACACAGCTGGCCATCGGGATGACATACTTCAGCCCGGTGCAGTATGCCGTTGCCGGTGAAGCGGACTTCTGGCAGCGCATGCAGGCAGAATTTGCCGATATGCGTGCACACAATATGACGGCCGTTCAGTACACCGGCATCAAAATGGATGACTACGACCGTATTGGACGTGCGCTCACGCTCTACCGCAAGAGCGGATTCGAACAGCCAATCAGTCTGCTTGAGAGCCATGGCGCCATGTGGCGTTTGCGTCGCAATGGAATTCCATGGGTGACCGGGGAATTTCATACGCAGTATGTGCAGTTCATCCGTGATTTTCTTGAGCAGGCACAACGGCGCCAGTGGCCACCGGTCATCATTAACTTTGGTGATGAGTTTACCAATAGTGCCATGGAGGAATTCGGTGCAGAGGTTGCCAGACGCCTGCAAGAAATACCCGGCATTGTCACTGCGGCAGACGCCAATG
>JAUVNM010000007.1 GCA_030599705.1 Gammaproteobacteria bacterium | reverse complement strand
GTCCTACGGTTCGTTGTATTCTCGGCCTCCTTGTAGGACCCGCGCCCCGCGGGGAAATGCTCATCATCAAAGGTTATTATTGAACAATGATCGAAATCATCACCGCTGATATTACGACCCTGGAGGTGGACGCCGTCGTCAACGCGGCCAACCGTTCGCTGCTTGGCGGCGGGGGAGTGGACGGTGCCATTCACCGTGCCGCGGGCCCGTTGCTGAAAGACTATTGTCGTACGCTGAAGGGCTGCCGTACCGGGGAAGCGAGAATCAGCCCCGGCTTCGAGCTGCCGGCACGCTACGTGATCCATTCGGTGGGGCCGGTATGGAAGGGGGGTGACCACTATGAGCCCGCCTTGCTGAAGGCCTGCTACCAGAACAGTTTCGAAATCGCGCTGTACAATGATGTGCGCTCGATCGCCTTCCCGGCCATCAGTACCGGTGTGTACGGTTATCCGAAACAGCCGGCAACGGAGATTGCCATAACCTGTATGCTGGCATACGAGGACCGGTTTGACCGGGTGATCACCTGTTGTTTCAGTGAGACCGATGCCGGGTTGTACCGGGAGGTGCTGGCAGCGCAGCGGTAAACCTGTTTTTGCGGATTTCTGCATCCATTTGAGTTGATCCACATCAAAGTATCTTGCTTGTACATGAAATAGCTTCAACCCTATTACAAGAAGGATGATTTGGTGATCCTTGTACACGTTATGTCCTGCCATAATCCAAGATGCCTGGGGAATTATGATTTCGATCATATCGCTTTGGTTGCGATAAAGCGGTATGTCGAGGGGTATAATACGGTCACGTTACTGGAACAGGCCGAATCAGAGTGCGAAAAAGAAGAGATTGCATTGGTCTGCTTGCTGGATGTTGAAGATAACAAGATTCGAGATCTCGAACTCTGCTGCGGGCATGCCGGCCACTGCAAGGTGATTGATTGCAGAGACAAGCTCAAAAAAATGATAGAAGAAGAGCTTGCAAACAGAGAATCAATCTTCTGATTGACGCAATTAATCAGTTGCCAGCATCGATTCCATTGCCTCGGGGTCATCATTTCACTGCATAAGGAGACGACAATGAAGCTTGTTTACGATGTCATCGAAGATGTATACGACGATACAACGCAGATCAGAACCATGACCGAACAGGCACAGATTCCATCCGGGGACTGGCTGATCAGGACCACAATCTATACGCCGCACCATATCAGCATGGACGTCACCCGCATTCGAGGGAAAAAAAACAGGAAATCCCTGTTTAAGACGTTGTGCTAGCCCGCACTTCTCACCGCGGGGCGAGATGATCGCGCAGAGATTTGGATTGATGAAATACATCCCTGTATTTCACCCCTGCGGGGTCGCTTCGCGGTCCAAATCCGTTACAGACGGATTTGTCACAACGGCTTTTCGTGATTGGCGGCACTTTGGTCAATACCGGCGAAGATCCGGCCTGGGTATCGATTTTCTGGTTTTGTACTAGACTGACTTGTAACCATGTCATCATTCACTTGTCCCGCTGATTCATAACATGGCGATAATCGGCGCAGTAAATGGCCAATTACTGCATCCCGGAGGATTCTCCATGAATATCAACAGCCACCTCTGGCTGGCAGTCTTCTACCTGCTGACTTTGATGCTCACCCAGTCAACTGCGCAGGCAGATGAGACCTGCATGTCGCCATACATGGCCAAGATCGTCGGCCAGGAGGATTTCGTATACATCTGGACGCGGGGCATGCCGGGGATTGGCGACGAGCAGGACAAGCTGGTAACTGTTGATGTGAATCCGGAATCGCCCAACTACAAAAAGGTTGTGCATTCGGTATCCGTCGGCGGCCGTAACGAGGCTCATCATTCCGGGCTTACCGACGATCGCCAGTACCTGTGGGCATCGGGACTGGACACCAGCAAGGTTTTCATTTTTGACATCCATACGGACCCTGCCAGGCCAAAGCTCGAGAAAACAATCACTGACTTTGTAAAGACAAGCGGTGGTGTGGTTGGACCACACACGAATTACGCACTTCCGGGGCGGATGATGCTGACCGCTCTTTCCAATAACCGTGATCACGGTGGCCGTACCGCGCTTGTCGAATACACCAATGCGGGACAGTTTGTCGCGACACACTGGATGCCGACAGACGATAATCTCCAGGGTGCAGTAAAAAGCGGTAATTACGCGGACGGCTATGGCTACGATATACGTGCGCTACCGCGCCGTAATGTGATGATCACATCATCATTCACCGGCTGGAATAACTATATGATGGATCTCGGCAAGCTCATGGCAGACGGGGAAGCCATGAAACGCTTCGGCAACACGGTCGTGGTCTGGGATCTCCACACACGCAAGCCGAAGCAGGTGCTGGATGTGCCGGGCGCGCCCCTGGAAATTCGCTGCGCGTGGGGGGCCATGCATGACTGGTGTTTCACCAGTACGGCCCTGACGTCGAAACTCTGGCTGATCCATGAAGATAACAAGGGTGAATGGCATGCAAAAGAGGTGGCTGATATCGGCGATGCCGACAAGATTCCGCTGCCGGTGGATATTTCGATCGCGGCGGATGATTCATTGCTCTGGGTGGATACCTGGAATGATGGCATGGTGCACCTGTACGACATTTCCGATCCGTTCAATCCGCAGGAGATTCTCACCGAAAAGATCGGCGAGCAACTCAATATGCTGTCACAAAGCTGGGATGGGACACGCGTCTACTTCACGTCTTCCCTGCTCGCCAACTGGGACAAGAAAGAGGCGGCCAACGGCGGGGACCTCCAGTTTTTCAAGGCCTACAGCTGGGATGGTAACAAGCTGAAACATGAGTTCACCATTGATTTCCTCGAAGAGAAACTTGGCAGCCCCCACCAGATGCGTTTCGGGGCCTATTCGCTGTACTGACGTCCTGCGTAGTGTCTTGGCAGGATTATCCGGGATGCCCGTGATCATTCGGGAACAGAGATCAGCGGTTTTGGTGTGGTTGCTCGCGGCGCTCTTCGCGGTGTCTGTGCATGCAGAGCATGCCAGCCACCGGCAGGAACCTGACCAGGTGCTCGCACCGGGTTACGGGCCCCTGAACTTCACTGCACCTGAAGCCGGTAGTTACCAGCTGCCACCCCTCGGTGCGGCGGCAGACGGGATCCTGCTCGACAGTCTCGGTACACGTCTGCATTTAAGCGACCTGTATGGCGACCGGTTTGTCGTACTCAGCTTCATCTATACCTCGTGCAGTGACGCCAACGGCTGTCCTTTGGCGACGTATGTTCTCAGCCAGGCACAAAAAAGACTTTCCCGGGAACCGGATTTGATTGACGAGGTCCGGCTGATCAGTGTCAGCTTCGATCCCCTCAACGACACGCCGCCGGTAATGCGCGATTACCGCAGCCGCTTTTCCAGGGCAGCTATCGACTGGCATTTTCTCACGGCGGAATCGGCTGCCGGGCTTGCTCCCCTGTTAACGGCCTATGGCCAGGTGCTCAAGAAAGATTACGATGCCGAGGGTAATTTTACGGGTAGTTTCTCGCATATCCTGCGCGTTTACCTGATCGACCGTTCGGCACGTATCCGGAATATTTACAGTGTCTCCTTCCTGCACGCAGATACGCTGGTTAACGATATCAAGACCCTGTTACTGTCCGAGGCCCTTCCAGAGGCTAGCGCCCCTGCTTCATCCAGTTTGCAGGGTCCTGGCGATAACAAGCAGGGGTACGAGGGCGCCGGTTATACGACTCGTTCGAAAAGTCTTCCGAGCCGCCAGGGCAAGCCCGCGGATTTAATGCAGGTGGTACATAATCCACCGCTCGGCCTGCCGCCTGTCCCGGTCCCGGAAGATAATTTGATAACGCCCGCCAGGGTGCAGCTCGGCCGCAAGCTGTTCTACGATCGCCGTCTGTCACACAACAGTACAATTTCCTGCGCCATGTGCCATGTGCCCGAACAGGGATTCACGGTCAATGAAATGGCCACGGCCGTTGGCATCGAGGGCCGCAGTGTGCGGCGCAATGCGCCCACGATCTACAACAGCGCCTATGAGACGCGCATTTTCCGTGATGGCCGTGAGACCAGCCTTGAACAGCAAGTCTGGGGACCGCTGCTGGCTGCCAACGAAATGGGCAACCCGTCCGTTGGATATGTTGTCGAGCAACTCCAGCAGCTGGCAGACTATAAGGGACTATTCGAGGGCGCGTTCAATGGCAGAGGCCCGGGAATGGAAACCATCGGCATGGCGCTTGCCTCCTATGAACGCACACTGGTGTCGGCCAACAGTGCCTTTGACCGCTGGTATTTCGGAAAACAGGAAGACGCCCTAACGGCTGCCGCAAAGCGCGGCTTCCGGTTATTCGACGGCAAGGCGGGATGCAGCAGGTGTCATAGCATCGGCGCCAGGCATGCCCTGTTCACGGACAACGGCATGCATAATACCGGTATCGGCTATCAGGCCACCTTTGACACGCCTTCTACCAGAACGGTCCCGGTGGCTCCCGGTGAATCGGTAACGGTTGCCACGGCCATGCCAGGCAAACCCGGCGACCTTGGCCGTTACGAGGTCACGCAAGACCCGGCCGACCGCTGGAAATACAAGACACCGTCACTGCGTAATGTCGCCCTGACGCAGCCATACATGCATGACGGCTCGATCAGCAGCCTGCGGGAAGTCGTGGAGTTTTACAACACTGGCGGGGTGGCCCACAGGAATCTTGACCCTTTGATCGGGCCGCTCTCCCTTGCCAGTGACGAGATGGACGATCTGGTTGCCTTTCTGGTTTCCCTCACCGGTGACAATACAGACCTCATCGTTGCAGATGCGTTTGCTGCGCCGGTCGGCGACCCCTGATCCGGGCGGCAATGGTTGCCAGGTAACGGGAGGCAGGACAGTGGTACCAAAGGACAATATGCAGGGGCAGGGCTGCACGGTATCTTGATAGCCAGTGACAGTATTTGTCTCCGTAGATCCTGCCACTACTCGCCCCGGTCGGCTCCTACCGGGGCGTTTCTTCGTGGGTTGTATGCCGGGTATCGACTGGTTCCTCTACCGGTAAAAACAGTATCGGATCCACGCGTGCATCATTCAGGCTGACACCCCAGTGCAGGTGCGGGCCGGTGACGCGCCCGGTCATGCCGACCAGGCCGATGGCCTCACCGGCAGTAACGGCCTGGCCGGGCTGCACGTCGATCCGGCTCATATGGCAGTACATGGTGACCAGGCCCTGACCGTGGTCGATGAACACGGTATTGCCATTGAAGAAATAAGCACCGGTGTCAATGATGGTGCCGGACGCCGGCGCAAGGATCGGGGCGCCCTCGGGTGCGGCGATATCCAGTCCACTGTGCGGCTTGCGCGGCTGCTCGTTGAAAAACCGGCGCAACCCGAAGGGGCTGCTGTAGGGGCCATCAACCGGCTTGATAAAGTTCAGGGGAACCGCTTCCTGGTCTGACCAGTGCCGCAGCGCGGTTTTTATGGTTTTAGTTTCGCGGGTAATGCGCTCCATGTCGCGTTTTTCCGGGTTGACCTTGCGCTTGTCCTTGATGGTGATGTGCTGGGTTTCGTACTGCTTGTCCATTACCTGGAATGACAGGCGCAGCGGTTTGTCCGTGGTGGTCCTTGCCTCCAGGTGATGGGTTCCCGGTTTTACCCCCAGTGCAAGCCCGACAACGGCGTAGCGTTTGTCACCACTCTGCGCGGCCATCACGCGTTTGCCGTTGTAACGCACACTTGCCGGGTCGGCATCGGCGGGTAACGGCACCACGGCTACACCGCCGGGCACGGGTGTGTGCTGGAGGGGAAGTGCCGTACCCAATGCCGGAATGAGTAGCAGGGCTAACAGGAATAACCGGTAGTGCAGGTGCATTGACATGAAGCGCAATTATTACCTTGATAGAGCACTAGGTGCTGTTTATTTTATCGACGGTACACAGCAGTGTGCCTTTGGCAAGCCGCGCCTCGACCGGGTCGCCGGGTTTGATGGTGTCTGCCATGCGCACAATATCACCGCCCGGTGTGCGCACGATGGCATAGCCGCGCTCCAGCGTGGCCAGCGGGCTGAACGCGTGCAGTGCGCGACTCTGAACCGCGAGTGCCTGTTGCCTGCGTCTCATGGACGCCTGCAATGATGCACCAAGCCGCCGCGCCTGTCCGCGCCAGCGCAGGTCCATTTCACCGATCCGTGAACGCGGCGAGTGTTGCTGCAGGCGTGCATGTGTTGCCTGAAGAGAGGCATGTAAGTGACTGATCATGCTTGTGATACTAATGCGCGAGCGGCGTTCAAGATCATCCAGGCGCTGCGCCTGCTGGCGCAGGGTCTGTCCCGGGTGCAGTTGCTGCAGCCGCCTTTTCAGCCAGCCCAGCTGCTGGCTGGAATCACGGCCGGTCTGCCGCAGCCGGTTCTGCATGCGCACGGCAAGGTGCTGTACATGGGCCTGCCACTCCTGCTGGTCGGGACTCACCAGTTCGGCCGCGGCCGAGGGGGTTGGCGCACGCCGGTCGGCAGTGAAGTCGGCAATGGTGAAATCAATCTCATGCCCGACGGCGCTGACTAGCGGGATGCGGCAGCGGTGGATGGCGCGTGCGACGACTTCCTCGTTGAATGACCACAGGTCTTCCAGCGAGCCGCCACCACGGGTGAGTATCAGGACGTCGCAGTCCGCCCGGCCTGATGCCATATCGATGGCCGCTGCAATTTCACCGGCCGCGCCTTTCCCCTGTACCGCCACCGGGTAGACCCGTACCGGGATCGCCGGAAAGCGGCGTTTCAATACACTGAGCACATCGCGGATAGCCGCGCCGGAAGGCGAGGTGATGACGCCGATGCGCTGTGGTAACTGTGGCAGTTCCAGCTTGTCCGCTGCATCGAACAGACCTTCCGCGGCCAGCTGCGCCTTCAGGTCCTCAAAGGCGCGTTGCAGTATGCCGTCGCCGGCGAGCTCCATGTGGTCGACGATTAGCTGGTAATCACCGCGGGGTTCGTACAGGCTGACGCGTGCACGTACCAGCACCTGCATGCCTTCTTCCGGCTTGAAGCGCAGGACCTGGTTGCGGTTGCGGAACATGGCGCCGCGGATCTGGGCGCCGGCATCCTTCAGGGAAAAATACAGGTGGCCGGAAGAGGGTCGGGCGATATTCGACAGCTCACCCTCCAGCCAGATCCGTGCAAACCCCTGTTCCAGTAACTTGCGGACTTCGCTGTTCAGCCGGGAAACGCTGTAGATGTCACGTTCCGGGGCCCCGGAACCGGTGGTGGCAGGCGCGGTCATGGCATGCAAGGATACACCCAATCCCGCCCGCGGGCGGGAATCCGCCGGTGGCTGCAGAAACCGACGGCCGGCAGTTTACCGGAGTCTGTGCAGTCCCTATAATGAGCGCCCATTCTCAACCCGCGGAACCCCGGATACCCATGCGCATCGTGCAGGAAGCCTTGACCTTTGATGATGTCCTGCTGCTGCCAGCGCATTCCACGGTACTGCCGCGCGATGTCAGCCTCACCACCCGGCTGACCCGTGAAATCGAGCTGGGAATCCCCGTCCTGTCCGCCGCCATGGATACGGTGACCGAGTCGCGCCTGGCGATTGCCCTGGCCCAGGAAGGCGGCCTCGGTATCATTCACAAGAACATGACGGCCGAACAGCAGGCCGAGGAAGTCCAGCGTGTCAAGAAATTCGAAAGCGGGGTGATCAAGGACCCGATTACCGTGACCCCGGATACCAGCATCCGCGACGTGATCGAGCTGACCAGCGCCAATAATATTTCCGGTGTACCGGTCGTCGACGGCGAGGACCTGGTGGGTATCGTGACCAGCCGTGACCGGCGTTTCGAGACCAGTCTCGACAAGCCGGTTTCCAGCGTCATGACACCGAAAGACCGGCTGGTGACCGTCAGGGAAGGTGCTTCGCGCGAGGAAGTACTGGCCCTGTTGCACCAGCATCGCATCGAGCGCGTGCTGGTGATCAACGGCGGATTCAAGCTGCGTGGCATGATCACCGTCAAGGACATCCAGAAGTCGACCGACTATCCGAACGCCTGCAAGGACGAGCATGGCCGCCTGCGGGTCGGGGGCGCCGTCGGCACCGGTGCGGGAACCGAGGAACGCGTTGCCGCGCTGGCCGGGGCCGAAGTCGACGTGGTGATCGTGGACACCGCCCACGGGCATTCGCAGGGTGTCATTGACCGGGTGCGCTGGGTCAAACAGCACTACCCGGACATGCAGGTTATTGGGGGGAACATTGCGACCGCGGCGGCTGCCCGCGCGCTGGTCGATGCCGGGGCCGATGCCGTGAAAGTCGGTATTGGTCCCGGCTCCATTTGTACCACGCGGATTGTCTCGGGTATCGGTGTTCCCCAGATTTCGGCCGTCGCCAATGTCGCCGACGAGCTGCGCAAGGACGACATTCCCCTGATTGCCGATGGCGGTATTCGCTACTCGGGCGATGTGGCCAAGGCACTGGCTGCCGGCGCCTGGTCGGTCATGATCGGCAGTATGCTCGCCGGCACCGAGGAAGCGCCCGGCGAGGTGGAGCTCTACAAGGGGCGGTCCTACAAGGCGTACCGTGGCATGGGGTCCCTCGGGGCGATGCAGGAGGGCTCGAGCGACCGCTATTTCCAGGAGGGTGGCGAGCCGGGCAAGCTGGTCCCGGAAGGGATAGAAGGGCGCGTTCCCTACAAGGGCACCATGATCACGATCCTGCACCAGTTGATGGGCGGGGTGCGTGCCAGCATGGGCTATACCGGGTGTGCGGACATGGATGAGATGCGCAGCAAGCCGGAATTCATCCGCGTCACCGGTGCCGGCATGAAGGAAAGCCATGTACACGATGTCTCGATTACCAAGGAAGCACCGAACTACCGGGTGGATTGATCCGGCAATTAATAATTAACTGCAGAGACGCAGAGAAGACTTGATAATGAGTCGCACGTCATCCCCGCGAAAGCGGGGATCCATTAACTCCTTGCCATGGACTTTCCTGAGTAGATACGTTTACCCCGGTTCGGCCGGACTATTCTGGATAAGTGTTCATGGATTCCCGCCTTCGCGGGACTGACAGTGTGACTACTGCGGTGAATTGTATTTTCAAACTGATCAATGAAATCCTCTAACGACATCCATGCCCACCGGATCCTGATCCTGGATTTCGGATCCCAGTATACTCAGCTGATTGCGCGCCGTGTGCGCGAGGCCGGCGTGTACTGCGAAATCCACCCCTGGGATGTCGATGCTGCCGACATCCGGGAGTTTAATCCGCGCGGCATGATTCTTTCCGGCGGACCGGAGACCGTGACCGGCGAGACGTCACCCCGCGTGCCGGACCTGGTGTTCGAACTGGGCGTGCCGGTACTCGGAATTTGCTACGGCATGCAGGCCATGGCCATGCAGCTCGGCGGCAGCGTGGAAAATGCCAGCCACCATGAATACGGCTATGCACAGGTGCGCGCCCGCGGCCATTCCCGGTTGCTGAGCGATATCGAGGACCATACCAGTGAAGCGGGCTACGGCCTGCTGGATGTCTGGATGAGTCACGGCGACCAGGTGACCGTGCTGCCGCAAGGCTTCAAGCTGATTGCCAGTACCGACAGTGCACCCATCGCCGCTATCGGGGATGATGAGCGCGGCTTCTACGGCCTGCAGTTCCATCCGGAGGTGACCCACACCCGCCAGGGCGCCCGTATCCTGAACCGTTTTATTATCGACCTGTGCAGCTGCGATGCCCTGTGGACGGCGGACCACATCATCGAGGACAGCCTGCAGGTCATTCGCAGGCAGGTGGGGGATGAACAGGTGCTGCTGGGACTGTCCGGTGGCGTCGACTCTTCCGTGGTGGCGGCCTTGCTGCACAAGGCCATCGGCGACCAGTTGACCTGTGTGTTCGTCGATAACGGCTTGTTGCGTTATCGGGAAGGCGACCAGGTGATGGCCACCTTCGCCGAGCACATGGGAGTCAATGTAATCCGCGTGGATGCCGAGGCGCGTTTTCTGTCGGCGCTGGAAGGTATCGAGGACCCGGAGCAGAAACGCAAGGTCATCGGCAACCTGTTTATCGAGGTGTTCGAGGAACAAGCTGAAAAGCTGAGTGCTGCGACCCGCTGGCTGGCACAGGGAACGATCTACCCGGACGTGATCGAATCGGCCGGCGCAAAGACCGGCAAGGCGCACCTGATCAAGTCGCACCACAATGTGGGTGGTCTGCCCGAGGAGATGAACCTCGAGTTGCTGGAGCCACTGCGCGAGCTGTTCAAGGACGAGGTTCGCAAGCTTGGTGTTGAACTCGGGCTTCCCTATGACATGGTGTACCGCCACCCGTTTCCCGGCCCCGGCCTGGGTGTGCGTATCCTCGGCGCGGTGAACAAGAACTATGCTGATACCCTGCGGCTGGCCGACCATATCTTCATCGAGGAGCTGCGCAACCACAAGTTGTATGACACGGTGAGCCAGGCCTTCACGGTCTTCTTGCCGGTCAAGTCGGTGGGCGTCACCGGTGACGGGCGGCGCTACTCGCACGTGGTGTGCCTGCGTGCGGTTGAAACCATCGACTTCATGACCGCCTGCTGGGCCCACCTGCCGTACGAGTTTCTCGACCTGGTGTCGCGCCGCATTATCAATGAAGTCCCGGACATCTCCCGGGTGGCCTACGATATTTCCGGGAAACCGCCGGCCACCATCGAGTGGGAATAGGGGGCACACCAGACTACTGCTTCGTGCTCCGCCGGCACTGTAATCTGCTGGGCTATCTGGTGCAGGACGAACAAGGTCACTTTATGCTGAACCGCCTGCCAAGCGAGGATGACCCCATGTTCACTCGTCTGCGCAAAATCGAGGGACGAGACGGCATGCTGATGGATACGCTGAACGGGCACTACGGTACATTCTGCAAGGCGATAGAATCCGACTACCAAACCTGGCGCAAGGCCAACTTTTAAGAGACCATTGCACTCGACAAGCTCAAGCGCTCTGCGCGCAATCGTATGGTTATGGGTGGTGCCGCCGTCGTGTTTGTCAGCGGTGTCGAAAAGCATTCCCAGTCAAAAATCCATGCCGAGGCATTGCACGAGCTGAGTCAGTCCTTTAATACGTCAGTGGAACCCCGGGTTGTCGATGTCGAGAACCGGACTGTTACACTTACAGGATCCGCTGAGATGCAATACCAGGAATGGCGCCGATTACTAAACAAGATTTATTCTCAGGAAACAGGTCTGTCACCGGACTGATCGTATTTTAGCAGGCTGCCGTTGCAGGCATATGGCATAACAAGCGATGACAACAGTACAAAGGACGACTGGCACCATACTATTTGTTTTTCTCGGACTGCTGGTGGCTGCAACGCTCACCTGGTTCACCGTTGCGGATTCGACGCTTATTCCATTCCTCGTCAAGCGGCTGGAGGCAGCGACAGACACCCGCATAAGCTACCAGGGCGATGCGACGATTACGCGTACCTGGGCGTCACCCACACTCAGTGTGAATGAGTTGGTCATCGATGATACCGAAGGCCACGTTCACATTGAAAGTGATTCACTGACGCTGCAAATCAGCCTCCCCAGGCTTTTCATTGGCAGACTTGACGTGCTACGCCTGTGGGTCGGCGTGTCGCGTATCGACATCACAAAGGCAGATAGCGCCAGTCAAATCGATCTGGAGTTTCCCATCCTTCGATTACAGCCAACGCTGCGTGATGTACAGATTTCTCAATCAACAATCACGCTGGACGGCGAAACCTACCAGGTTCCAGAAATCGTAGTCAGCGATCTGACATTGAGGAAATCAGACGAGGGCATACCGGAACTGTTCACTCACATCGCCCTGGGAAAGGAGACCTTCGATATCAAAGCGGTACTACCAATCACTGACAAAGCACAGACACACCAGCAGCTTCCTTTCTCGATTTTCGTAAATAGCGACATTGTGGATGCTTCAATAGCAGGTCAGGTCGACTTGAATCAGCCTACGCCGGTCGTGACAGCCACCCTGGATGCTGACCTGCGGGACCTGGAGCATACTCTGGCGTATATCAACCTGGATATCCCGGGTGAACTGCAAGTCCGGGCACAACTCACCGGCCCCGTCGGCGGGCTCGCGCTTGAAGATCTCTCGGCTAACTGGTCAGGGCCCGGGCAATCCAGCGTGAAGCTTGATGGCCGCATTGGCGATGTCGTCGCATTGAGAGACATCGAACTCAGTCTCACCGGACAACTCGATGAAGCGGACTGGTTGTCTCCATTTTTGCCGGAAACCCTGGGCGCACTGGATACAGCGGAAGTGACTGCAGAACTATCGGGTGACCAGTCCCGGTTAGACATCAGCCTGCTTGATCTGAAAACGAAGACAGCGGCAAACCTTGAACTTTCATTGTCGGGTGACCTGGACCTGGTTCGAATTGTTGGCCAACCGGAACTGGAAAATCTTGATCTTGTGCTCGGGTTCAACGCGCCCACTACCCGGGCCGCACGCATTCTGCTTTTTGATACCGTACCCGAGCTGGGTGCGATCACGGGCAACGCCGAGGTGCGCGCCGAAACTGGCGACCCTGCAATCGAAAACATCGTAATTCATGCCCGTGATGAACGGGGTATTCAGGCGGACTTGAGTGGACGCATCGACAAGTTCCCGCTTCATCCGGACAAACCGAACCGGGGCTACGATATCGACGTCACGATGAAGGCATCACAGACGTCCATCATTGCGGAACAGATCGGTCTGGACCTGCCAATATCCGGCCCCCTGGATGTAAAATACCGGATCGAGGGAGATACCCAGGCATTGCAGTTAAATCAGATCGCGCTCACTGCAGGAGAAAAAAAAGGAAGCTTGCTTAAGGCAAAAGGCAAGTTACTGTTTCGCGAGTGGGAACAGGAAGATCCGCTGGACGCACTTGATCTTGTTGTTGACTTTAGAAGTGACACGGAATTTCTGAGCGTCTATGCCGCACAGGAACTTCCACCGCTGACTTACAACGCGCATGCCCGGTTCCATACCATGTCCGGTCAACACCGGGTCGATGACATTCGCGTTACCTCCGTCAAAGGCGAACCATTGCAGATCACTGAATCGGGATCGGTGGAACGCATTACGTTTCTGCCCACTTTCGGCGTCGAAGGCTTTCATATCAAATCCCATATACGAACCAATGATATTTCCACGCTTAATACGCTATTCAAACTCGATGATGTGATACCGGCTGCCGGCTCACTCGAATGGCAAGCAACGCTAACAGGTACCGACAGAAAACTGCTCATAGACAAGGTCTCTCTGCAGGTGGGCCGGGGACCTGATTTCCGGCTGGTCGCGAAGGGGCGACTGGGCTACATCAGCGCCGAAAAAAAATGGCAGCTCGAAGACACCGATTTGAAAGTGACCGCCCATTCTGACAGCAGCCAGTCCCTGACTGCGGCGCTGGGCCACCAGTTACCCGAACTCGGGCCAGTGCAGGCCAATGCCACTATCAACGACAAGAATAAGAAACTCGGCATCCATTCCTTCAGGATGTTGATTGGTGAACCCGGAAACCCGGTACTGGACTCCACGGGTACTGTCGGAGACCTGTATGCATTCAAAACTGTCCGCATTGATACCAAACTTCATCTGGGCAGGGAAGAGTTCGGGAAATTTTCACAAAGGCACCAACTGCCAGATCTCGGCTCGGTCACCGGCGCCATGCGTATTTCGGACAAAGACGGAACCCTGGGTATCGATTCGCTGCACATAGAAAGTTCCGACAAGGAAAATTTCAGCTTGTATGTTGATGGCCGGTTTGGCAACTTCAGAAACCCCGGGACCCTGTCGCTTGACGCCCGGTTGACCGCGAGAGACATGAAGCTGGTCGGCGCCCTGCTCGACCGGGACTGGCCGGATCATGGACGCGTCGTATTTCGTGGCTTGGTAACACAGCCCGGCAAGGAAACCCTGCTTAATGCAACCCTTACTTCGGGCAAAGAAAAGATCGAGATCGCCCTCTCGGGTGACTTTGATGCCACACCTCCGCATATAAAGGGCGAATTCAGGGCACAAAATTTCTTCTTGCCAGGCCTGGCTGAAATACACCGTCAGAAACGAGCAGAAAAAATAGAAGAAAGGAAAAGGAGAAAAGAAAAAGGGAAGAAACAGGCTGACCTGGGACCGGTATTTTCAAGAACACCGCTGGATGTCGGATGGCTGAAAGCAATGAATATGGTCATTCTCGTTGATATCGAGTCCTTTGATCGTCAGTATTCCGAGGCTGTGTCCGCGAAGATGCAACTCACACTGAAATCCGGCCGACTCTCGGCAGACCCCGCCACGCTTGTCTATCCCGAAGGCGAAGCCCAAATGAATCTTCAGCTCGTGGCCAATGACCCTCTGGAGGCAAAGTTTCTCTTTGTCGGCGAAAACCTGAACCCGTGGAAAGGTCTCAATATCGAAGGAGACGGTTCGACGGACATATATGAAGCAGACAATGCAAGGGCGAATGTCAACATATCGCTGAACTCTTCCGGCAAGAGCCCGCACGAACTGGCATCGAATCTACAGGGCGATTTCTATGTATCCATCACGGAAGGAAAGATCGCTCAATCGCTCACCCATCTGCTATTCATAGATATTGCTGGCTGGGCGTCTGATCAGAAAAAAGAACGTTATGACAACGTCAATTGTGCGATCGCCGACTACAGGATCGAGAACGGTATCATTACAACAGATGCCTTCTTCATGGATACGCGTAGAATCACCATCGCCGGGGAAGGGACAGTTGACCTCGGTAAGGAGTTGATCGACTACATGTTTATACCAAAAAAGAAAAGCCGGCTTATTGCCAAGGCCGAGCCAGTCAAAATTACAGGCCCCCTGAACGACCCGACTGTCAGGGCCATTCCGGCAAAATCACTTGCGGTGGCCGCGGGCAAGGCGGGAACGTTACTGTTTGCACCTTATGTGCTCGCGGGAATCGTGGCGGGAGAATATAGCTCCGGTGCGATGCAAGCAGGAGATGAAGACACGTCGGCATGTCGAGAGTATGCAGCGGATAAGAATCAGGACCGCAGGAAGCAGGACACGCAGCAGTGAAAACCACGGCAAACAATCTATCCATGCATACTTTAACGACTAACTTCCATTAACCTCCTGTAATCATTCTGATGACTCCGGAAACATTCCGTCAATACACGCACACTGTTCTTCTGCTGCTCAGTATATCCCTTGAGTGGGAATAGGGGGCACACCAGGCTACTGCTTCGTGCTCCGCCGGCACTGTGTAGTGGCGACCTTTTCGATGCGTTGCAGCGCCGGATAGGCGCCGTAACGTGTCTCGAATTCTTCCCGCACCGGGCCGAGTTTCTTCTGCAGAGTGGCCGCGGTCTCTCGTACCAGATTGTGCAGGAATTTCGGCCGCACATCACATTGCCCGGCAAGTGCCTCCCAGTGGTTTGGCGTGATCACACCGGGATTGCGCTCTCCGCCGACATCGAAGGCGAGATGGTAGTCGATGCGTTCGATGGCACGGGTACACGCCAGGTCATAGAACGGTGCCAGGCGCGTCGCGTCATCGGGTAAATGCAACAGGGAGAGATTCTTGGCATGGCCGTCCGAGTTGCCGGCCAGCACGTTGAAAATCTGCCAGCGCAGCAGGTGTTGCACGTCGATGGCCGGCTCGCTGGAGGCCTCTTGCACCAGGCGGTAGCACTGCGCGAAGGACGGCCCGCCGTATTCCTGGTATTTCTTCTCGTGCCCGTAACCCAGGGCCTGACAGAAATCCTCCTGATGCAGCCGCTGCACCTCACCGCGTTCATCCCATAAGCGGTCATAGCGGGCGATCTGCGCATAGCGAGTCCGCCCAATGGTGCGCAAGGCGATGTCCACGACGGGCAAGCCGATGGCTGCGGCCAGTTGTGTGGTGAAGGTCTCGTAGGCGGGCAGATGACGGTAGTCGGCCAGTTCGAACTTCAGGATGTGGCTGGACGGCGCTTCGCCCTGCGGCAGAAAATAGTGATCGTCGCGCACCAGTACCGGGCACTTGTCCTGCGCGCCGGCGAGCGATAGCCGCGGGCGCTCGTCCGCCGGCCAGGCCGCATAGATCTGCCCCCGCCGCGCCGCCAGGTCGGTCAGGTTCTTCTCCGTCAGCGGATGGTAGTGCCGCTGCCCCGATGGATCTTGCTCTACGGACAGAATCGACAGCGCGCCGGCGCACTCGCCGCCGATGGCACGCAGCAGGTCGAAATCCGTATTTGGCAGCTTGAGGTCGCGGACAATGTGTTCGCGCACTGCCCCCTCGGGCAGCAGGTTGGCGAACCAGTGCTGGGCGCGGCCTTCTTCAGGGGCGAACTCGTCGGCCACCAGCGGCAGGGAACGGGAAACGGCGAAGCCGCCGCTGGCGATCCACGCGGGATCGTAGCGAAACCCGATGGCCCCGGCCGTATTGCGCCAAATCTGACCGGCCAGGCGCTGCTCGTGCCAGACATTGAGCGTGTCGGGGTAGCTCACGTGGGTTTCTTACTGGTCTTGCCGGTACGGCGATCCGGCATCGTCCACCCACGCGGCTGGATGATGACCTCTAGCCCTAAGGTGCGCAGTGCCTTCAGGACCTTGCCGATCTCGGCCGTCTCCTTGCCCCGTTCGAATTCCGACAGGAAGCGCGTGCTCAAGTTGCCTAGCCCGGAGACCGTCTCCAGCGTCAGGAGTCGCTGCTTGCGATGGGTGCGCACCAGACGGCCGAGCTCCCCGGCGGTCTGAACCGCACCGTAATGGATGTCTTCCTGCGCCATGATCACGCCCCTAAAAAAGATATCGTACGGTAAAAACTAGCAGCTTTATTGGGCGATGGCAATAAAAAATATCGTACGTGATAAATTACAGGTACGCCACTGGCCGAAATCTCAAAATTATCACGTACGGCAAAAAACGTGGTTCGGCGTTGAGATGTCTGGCGTGCAGTG
>JAUVNM010000056.1 GCA_030599705.1 Gammaproteobacteria bacterium | reverse complement strand
TTTAATACCCTTTAATATTCGAAATTGTGACCAAACAGTATTCCCGCGCACAGCTGCGCAGTGTCTTCGACGTGCTGCATGCACACCATGGCCCGCAACACTGGTGGCCGGGCGAGACGCCGTTTGAAATCATGGTCGGGGCCGTGCTGACCCAGAACACGGCCTGGTCCAATGTCGAGAAGGCCATCGGTAACCTGGTGGCCAGGAACAAGCTCGATGCGGCCGCCATCGTCGCTTCCCGCAACGACCACCTGGCCGGCTGGCTGCGGCCGTCCGGTTACTTCAACGTCAAGGCAATGCGCCTGAAAAACTTCTGTCGCTGGTACCTGCAGGCAGGTGGTTACGGGGTCCTGGAGCGCATGGAGACCGGGGCGTTGCGGCTGGCCCTGCTGGGTGTGAACGGGGTCGGCAGGGAGACGGCCGACGATATCCTGTTGTATGCCTTCGGTCGACCGGTGTTTGTCATCGATGCCTACACGCGCCGGTTGTTCGCGCGCCTCGGGCTGTTTACCGGGGAGGAGGAGTACGATGTCATGCGCCTGGCCATCGAGCGTGTGCTCGGGTCCAACGCGCCGTTATTCAACGAATACCATGCCCTGATCGTCAGGCACGCCAAGGACATTTGCCGTGTCAGGCCCCGGTGTGCGGAATGTGTCCTGGAACGGTGCTGCCCGTCTGCACAATAATGCAGGGTTACTTGTGCCTGACTTCGGGCAAGCTATTCCCGAAGATAACGGCCTCGAGATCGAAGGCATGCTGCGGCAGCATCTTTCTTTCCAGTTCCGTCAACAGCCCGTGCCGGTCAAGGTAGGCCGCCTGGCTTTCGAACAGCGGGGGATTGTTGCTATCAACCGGATTTCCCTTGAAGCCGAACCTTCCCGGTATTTCGGTGTCCTGTTGCGTGATCCAGTACCTGGGAATGCCGAACATATAGGCGGCTGCATACTGCAGTACTTCATGCTTGGGTGTGCCCGTCCCGCCGACACGCAGCCGGGCATCGGGAGCATCGAAACACCACCATGCATAGGGCCGTGTCCCCGGATGTGCGCCTATCCATGACTTGAGTATTTTCTTGCGGGAAATCGACCACTCGGTTTTTACCGGGTCGGGATCCAGCGCGGCATGGTAGATCCAGTCAGTACCGATGTAGTAGGCGTCAAATTCCGGTACCTTGTCGAGTATCCCGACTTCAAAGAACCTGAGCTTCCAGGCGGGCAGCACCTCACGTCGCAGATGCATTTTTGCGGGTTTTACATTCATACGGCCGCCTCTCTGTGGCAAATAACCTGCAGTCAAAACCAGGTTATTACGCATCGTAATATACCGGGCGTAGTGATTCTGTGATTGTGTTCTGCTTTCGGTGTGACCGGGGTTGCAGGAATGCAACCCGGGGGGAGTTATTGCGTGTCCGTGATGGAAAACTGCTGGCCGGTGATATCCTTGCTATCCGGCCCCAGCAGGTACAGGAACGGGTTGATCACATCTGCCGGCAATTTCAGCCGGCCACGGTCTTCGGCGGGGTAGGCAATCGCACGCAGCGCCGTGCGCACCGCGCCCGGGTCGATACTGTTGACGCGTATCCCGGTGTTGGTGTCCAGTTCATCGGCGAGTACCTGCATCAGGTTTTCGACCCCGGCCTTCGAGATGCCATAGGCGCCCCAGTAGGCCTTGCCATGGCGACCGACGCTGTCGGTATTGAAAACGATTGCGGCCTCGTCCGGACGTTCCATGAGTGCGAGACAGGCCCGGGTCAACTGGAAGGGTGCATGTAGATTCGTTTGCATGACCTCGTACCAGAGTTCGTCTTCGAGATGCGCCAGGGGGACCAGGGTCCCCAGGCAGGCCGCGTTGTGCACCAGGCCATCCAGCCGGCCGAATTCCTTATCAAGCACCTCCGCCAGTGACTGGTAATCAGCGGGTGTCGCACCCTTCAGATCCATGGGGTAGATGGCCGGTTGCGGGTGCGCAGCTGCCACGATCTCGTCATAGAGCGTTTCCAGGCCGCGCACATTCCGGTCCAGCAGTACTGTGGTTGCACCACGGGCTGCGCAAGCGGTTGCGAGAGCATGCCCGATGCCGTCAGCGGCACCGGTCACCAGGATGACACGGTCTTCCAGCAACTGCCCGGCAGGTCGCCAGGCGGGATCGATTACCTGGATATTTGGCATAAGCCTAGTGTGACTTGACGGTGTCTTCCGGCACTTCAATACTGCGCGCGGTGTGCTCGATCTGTTCCGGTTCCTGTATCTCCTTCCTGGTCTTGATGCCCATTTCGGTGAACTTGCGGGCGCTCGGGAGGATGCGGGTATCGAAGGAGCCTACTGCCTTGTTAAAGCTTTCCACGCTGCTGTTCAGGCTGCGTCCGAGTTTCGAAAGATGTTCACCGAACACGGCGAGCCGCGAGTACATTTCCTGGCCGACTTCGCGGATGGCCTCGGCATTCTCGGCCAGCGTCTCCTGGCGCCAGCCGTAGGCCACCGCGCGCATCAGTGCCACAAAGCTGGTCGGCGTGGCCAGTATGACGTGTTGGGACAGCGCGTTTTCCAGCAGGCTGTGGTCGAGATCCAGTGCAGCTGCCAGGAACTGGTCCCCGGGGATGAACAGGACAACAAAATCCGGGCTGTTCGGGAACTGCTCCCAGTAGCTTTTGCTTGCCAGTTCCCGGACCCGTTCGCGCACATTGCGGGCGTGGTGCTCCAGGTGTGACTTGCGGGTTGCGTCGTCGGTGGCCTCGATAGCGGCGAGATAGGCATCCAGCGGGGTCTTTGAATCCACTACGATTTCGCGCCGGTCCGGCATGCGAATGACCATGTCCGGTCGCAGTGTGCTGCCTTCTACCTGTACTGTTTCCTGTTCAAAGAAGTCGCAGTGTTCCACCATGCCGGCCAGTTCGGCCAGGCGTTTCAGGGTCAGCTCACCCCATTGCCCGCGAACCTCGGGACGCCGCAGGGCGGTCACCAGGTTGCGGGTTTCGTTCTGCAGCAGCCGGTGGGAGTCGGCGATGGTTTCCAGGTGTTTCGTCAGGGCGCCGTGGGCCTCCTGGCGGGTGATCTCCATCTTGCGGATCTGGGACTCGGTCTTGTCGAGTGCCTCGCGGATCGGTTTGACCAGGTTCTCGACCGCCTGTTCGCGTTGCGCCAGGTTTTCTTCCGCTTTCACCTGGAACTTGCCGAGGTTTTCGCGCGCAAGCCGGAGGAATTGCTCGTTGTTGTCCTTGAGGGCACTGGCGGCCATGGCATTGAAGGTGTCCTTGAGCTGCTGTGTCATTGCAGCGTCGGCGTCATTGCGCTCCATCAATGACTTGCGCTCGAATGCAAGCACCGTCTCCAGCCGGATATTTTCATGCTGCAGCCGGCCCATCCTGCCGCGAAGCACCAGGTAGCCTGCCAGTGCGCCCGTCAACAGGGCGATAATGGCAATAAAGAACAGTAAGGTAAGGTGTTCAGCCAGCATGATGTTCTAGCATATCACCGCAGTGCCTGGCCGTTGTTTCCCAGCCAGTGCAGCAGGTCCCGGGGGGTTTCGAGCATGCCGTCGGCCTGCCATTCATGGGGTTTGTCCGCATCCAGAAAATAACCGAACAGGGCAACCAGGGTATGCATGTTGGCATTCCTGCCCGCCTCGATGTCGCGCCGGGCATCACCGATATAGACACAGTGCTCCGGCCGGCTGCCGGCCAGTTCACAGGCATGCAGCATGGGCGCAGGATGGGGCTTGCGTTCATCCAGCGTGTCCCCGCTGACGACGCAGGCGGCACGCTCCAGCAGACCGAGGTCCTGCAACAGGGGTTCGGTGAGCCAGGCCGGCTTGTTGGTCACCACGCCCCAGTTGAGTCCGGACTGTTCCAGTTGCTCGAGCAGTTCGGTCATGCCGGGGAAGGGCCGGGTCCTGCTGGACAGGTTGTCGCGGTAGATGGCCAGCAGGCGCTGGCGCAGTGGTTCAAATTCAGGGCTGGATTCGTCCAGCCTGAATCCCAGCTTGATAAGGGCCATGCCACCGTGCGAGACCACCCCGCGAATGGCCTCATAGGGAAGTGGTTCACGGCCGTTTTCGACGAGTACGGTATTCAGTGCAGCCGCCAGGTCCGGGGCGGTATCCAGCAGGGTGCCGTCCAGATCAAACAGGACGGTGGTTATCTGCATGCCCGGTGATGCAATGGTCAGGCCTTGCGGAAACAGGCCAGGTAATTGATCGACACGTCGGTGCCGAGGCGGTATTCACGGGTCAGCGGGTTGTAGCTCATGCCGGTCAGGTCGGTGAGTTGCAGGCCGCTGTGCCGGGCCCAGGCTTCCATCTCCGATGGCCGGATAAACTTGCGGTAATCATGGGTGCCCCTGGGGAGCATGTTGAGGAGGTATTCCGCACCGATCACGGCGAACAACCACGCCTTCGGGTTGCGGTTGATGGTGGACAGAATGATCCGGCCATCGTCCTTGATAAGGGTTGCGCAGGCAGCAATCACTTCGCCGGGATCGGGCACGTGCTCCAGCATTTCGAGGCAGGTGATGACATCAAAGCTTCCCGGTTGTTCCTGCGCCAGCTGCTCGGCCGTGACCTGACGGTAGTCAATGTCCAGGCCGGATTCATACTGGTGCAGCCGGGCAACATTCAGTGGCGCCTTGCCCATGTCGATGCCCGTCACCGCCGCACCCCGTGCGGCCATGGCTTCCGCCAGCAGGCCGCCGCCACAACCGACGTCCAGTACTTGCTTGCCGTGCAGGCCCCCTGGGCCGGCGCGGCTGTCGATATAGTCGAGCCGCAAGGGATTGATGTCATGCAGTGTCTTGAATTCACTGTGCGGATCCCACCAGCGGGCGGCCAGTTTCTCGAACTTGTTGATCTCGCCCGGGTCGACGTTGTGTACGTTTTCAGACATGGCTGATTTTTTCCTGCCAGGCGTGCGCCCGTTCAAGGATTTCATTAGCGTCAAGGGTTGTCAGGCGGCGTTCCTTGAGCAGGTGCTGGCCCGCCACCCAGACATCGGTGACCTGTTCCCGGCTGCAAGCATATACCAGTTGCGAGACCGGGTCATAGAGCGGCCGGGTCTCCAGGGTATCCATGTTGATTGCAGTCAGGTCGGCCCACTTGCCGGGGGTGAGTGAACCGGTTTGCTCTCCAAGGCCGAGCGCCTGTGCCCCGTTCAGTGTTGCCATCCGCAGCACGGCAGCCGCCGGCAGGGCACTGGCATCGCCGCTAACGGCCTTGCCAAGCAAGGCGGCGCTGCGCATTTCCCCGAGCATATTGAGGTCATTGTTGCTGGCCGCGCCATCGGTGCCGAGTGCAACATTGACGCCGGCCCGGGACAGTTCCGCCACCGGGGCAAGCCCGCTTGCCAGTTTCATGTTGGATTCGGGGCAGTGCACGATATGACCGCCGCTTGCCGCGTACTGACTGATTTCGTCAGTGGTGAGCCGGGTCATGTGTACTGCCAGCAGTGCAGGGGAGGCGATCCCCAGGTCCTGCAAGCGTGCCAGCGGACGCTTGCCGGTCAGTTCGACGGCCTTGTCGATTTCAGCGGCGGTCTCGTGTACGTGCATATGGATACCGATATCCAGCTCATCGGCGAGCACGCGGATATGTTCCAGCGGTTTGTCGGAAACGGTGTACGGGGCATGCGGTGCAAACAGCGTACGGATCAGCGGGTCACCGCGATAGCGGTCGTGAACTGCCAGCCCCTTGGAAATGTACTCGTCGGCATCCTGTGCCCATACCGTGGGAATATCGAGGACAATCATACCGACGCAGGCCCGGATCCCGCTGTGTGCCGCAACTCTTGCAGTGACATCCGGGAAGAAATACATGTCGTTGAAGCAGGTTGTGCCGCTGCGCAGCATTTCCGCTATCGCCAGTTGCGTTCCATCGTGCACGAAATCTTCATTGACCCAGCGGGATTCCGCGGGCCAGATATGCCGGCTCAGCCATTCCTCCAGCGGCAGGTCATCCGCGATGCCGCGCAACAGCGTCATCGCGGCGTGGGTATGGGCATTGACCAGGCCCGGGATCAGCAGGTGCTGATCGAGGTCGTGTTCAACGGCGGCGCTGTAGGTGTCACGTGCCTGCTGTACCGGGAGTATCTCGAGGATACGCCCTTCGTTAACTGCCAGGCTGTGCTGTTCGTAGACGGTGGCATCCGGCTCTACGGGCACGATCCAGCGGGCATGAATCAGGCTGTCTATGGCTTGCATGCAGTGACTACGCGGCGTTGTGCATGTGCACATCCTGCTGCGGGTAGGGGATACTGATCCCGTTTTCATCAAATGACAGCTTGATGCGTTCCATCAGGTCCGCGCGCACGGCCCAGTAATCTTCCGATTTTACCCAGGGCCGCACGTTGAAGTTGACGCTGCTGTCCGCCAGGTCCGCCATGGCAACCGCCGGAGCCGGTTCTTTCAGGATGCGCTCGTCTGCCGCGAACGCGGCTTCAATCAATTGCCTGACTTTCCTGATGTCATCTTCATAGCCGACACCGAACACCATGTCGATGCGCCGGGTCGGGCGGGCCGAGACATTGATGATCGGGCCGGAATAGATATGGCTGTTGGGTACGATGATCTCGCGGTTATCACCCGTACGGAACAGGGTATTGAAGATGCGCACCTCTTCCACGATGCCGGAAATCCCGGCGGCCTCGATAAAATCGCCGACCTTGAATGGCCGGAAGATAATCAGCATGACGCCGGACGAGAAATTGGCAAGTGAATCCTTGAGTGCCAGACCGATTGCCAGGCCGGCGGCACCGAAAACAGCGATGAGCGACGTGGTCTGGACGCCCAGTTGATCGAGTGCGGCTATCACCACGACCAGCAGCAGCACGGTGTAGAGTATATTGCCAAGAAAGGCGACCAGCATGTCATCCAGGCTGGCCTTGCCCATCACGCGCCTGGCAAAACGGACGACCGTCTTCACGACCCAGCGGCCGATGACGAAGATGGCAAGTGCAAGGGCGATGCGTATGCCCCACGGGATCAGATAGGTACTGACGATTTCGGGATCAAGCAACCGTTCGAGTTGTTCCTGGTCCATTGTTTTTCCTCCATGCATAAAAAAACCCACCGCCCTGGCAGGGCGGTGGGTCTGTAGTTACTTGCTGTTACTACTGCGGTGCATTCGCGCCGATGCGAATTTCAACACGGCGGTTCTGTGCACGGCCTTCCTTCGTACCGTTGTCTGCAACCGGGTTTGATTCACCCTGGCCACTGACATCGATGATGCCGGCGTCGATACCCTCGCTGACCATGTAGTCCTTCACGGAAGTGGCGCGGCGGACGGAGAGTCCCATGTTGTACTCTTCCGGGCCGACACTGTCGGTGTGACCGATCACGTCGATGTCGACAACCTGTGCACCCTTGGCCTTGATCCTTTCGTCCAGGTCATGGAGGGCGGTCTTGCCTTCAGGCTTGAGAGTGGCCTTGTTGAAATCAAACAGGGCGGTGGCCGAAATGGTGACCTTTTCGTAAACCGGTTGTGGGGGTGGTGGCGGAGCAGGCGGTGCCTCGACTACCTCGGGAAACAGTTCCGGGTTACATTCCTTGGTGGCGGTTTCCTTGCTCCACGAGGATGTTCTGACGCAGTTGCCGGAACTGTCAAGGATATAGTGCTTGCTCGAATCACCAACATAGGCCTCATTTGCCTTGCCGCCCTCATGGGCGACAGCAATATCTGCCGCCATGGCATATGCTGCAAGCACAGCCATCAAGGATCCAAGGGTAGATTTATTCATTATAACAACTCCTGTGTTTTTCAAAAAAGATAGGGGTACCGTCAGCAGGCCCGTATTCTAGACGGATATTCCAGCCAAGGCTAGTGTTTTTTAAGGGTTTTTGGCAGCCAATATCGGGGCTGGAACGGCATTTCTGCCCCCGTTTTAACGGGGGCTGGCAGGAAACCGGACATGATTAATGATACTGACACGATTCGTGCCATCCAGTGGACGGATGCGGGCCTGCGTCTGCTGGACCAGCGTGATTTGCCGGGCGCCGAGCATTACCTGGACCTTGCCGATGCGCACGCGGTCGCCGCGGCGATTCGCGCTATGGTGGTCCGGGGTGCGCCGGCGATCGGCATTACCGCGGCCTACGGGCTGGTGCTGGCGGCGCGGCAGCGCTATGCCGAGTCACCGCAGGACTGGCGCCGGCTGCTGGAAGGAGATATCGGGTTACTGGCCGCCGCCCGGCCGACGGCGGTCAATCTTGCCTGGGCACTGCGGCGCCTGCGGGTGTGCCTGACCGGTATAACCGGGGATCCGGTGCCGGTATTGCTGGCGGAGGCCCGGCACATACATGCAGAAGATATCGAGGCCAACCGGCAGATGGGTGCGCACGGTGCGGCCGTCATCGACGCCGGTTCCTCCGTGTTGACCTATTGCAATACCGGGTCCCTCGCTACCGGTGGCTACGGCACTGCGCTGGGCGTGATTCGCAGTGCCTGGGCTGCCGGCAAGTTGCAGCAGGTGTATGCCAGTGAAACCCGTCCCTGGCTGCAGGGTTCACGGCTGACCGCGTGGGAACTGGTCCGGGACCGGATCCCGGT
>JAUVNM010000095.1 GCA_030599705.1 Gammaproteobacteria bacterium | reverse complement strand
CTCTGTGGCATCGGCATTGGTACCGAGATGTCCCTGAATGGCGCTGCGGCCCATGCCTTTACCCATATCATCTACAAGGCCCTGCTGCTCATGTCGGCCGGTTCGGTTCTTTATATGACGGGCAAGCGGAAATGCACCGATCTTGGCGGTCTTTTCCGGAGCATGCCCCTGACGACGCTCTGCGGGGTGGTCGGCGCCCTGTCCATATCCGCGTTCCCACTCACCTCGGGCTTCATCAGCAAATCAATGATCTCCGAGGCAGCAGCAAACGAATATCTGACGGCGGTGTGGTTCCTGCTGGCTGCGGGTTCTGCCGGGGTGTTTCTGCATGCGGGCGTCAAGTTCCCGTGGTTTGTCTTCTTCCAGAAGGACTCCGGCCTGCGTCCCCCCGATCCGCCACTCAACATGCGAATGGCGATGATCCTGTTCGCCTTTCTCTGCATTGCACTCGGCGTATGGCCGGCTCCACTCTATGCGATTCTGCCCTATCCGGTCGATTACGTTCCCTACACGCGTGCCCACGTTGTCGGGATGCTGCAGCTACTGTTGTTCTCGGGTCTCGCCTTTTTCATCATGCTGCCGCACATGAAGCGCACCCTCACCATCACGCTCGACTGGGACTGGTTCTACCGTTGGCTGGGACCGCGGGCCGTTAGCAAGTTGACGCATGCAATCAGCCGCTGGCATGCGCATTCGCGCATCGGTTTTCTGAGAAACCTGGGGCACCTGTTTGGCACGTTGTTCCTGTATCACGGGCCACAGGGGATTCTGGCGCGCACCTGGGCCACCGGCAGCATGGTCCTGTGGGTGGTCATCCTGCTCGGCATCTACCTGGTTGCCTATTACTATTGAGCCCACTACGAGGACAGGCGTCTGCTGCATATAACTTTCACCCTGCGCCACCAGGCTGGACTCAGCTAATCACGATCTCATCAATCCACTCGGCTTGTATGTTGTTTATACGCCGATCTGGAATCTTCCTGCGACAGTCCTTTATTGTTGCCCCGTTACTGTCCTTGAATGGAACTCCGGGCATGTCTTTATTCTGCCGCCTGTTGCTAAAGTCGATTCTCTTGTTTCGCATCATTCCCGTTCCCCGGTTTTAATACGCTCATAGATTTCTTCTCGATGTACAGCTATCTCTTTTGGTGCATTAATACCGATTCTTACTTGATTGCCCTTGACACTGAGCACAGTCACCGTCACATCATCACCGATCATCAGTGTCTCACCCACTCTTCTTGTAAGTATTAACATGCTCCATCTCCTTGGTTAAGCCCGCGTCCCTTCCAGGGAACATTCTTATCAGTAAAGTTAGCGAAGAACTATCTGAAGGCGGCTCGAAAGCCACCACGTAAATGATAGCCATGTGGCCACCATATGGAGTAGTTAAGCCACTTCCTTGCGTTTGGATATTCCGACCAACCCCAACAGACCGGAATCGAACAGCCAGACGGCGGCAGGTACCGGGACACAGGTGCCGACTGTTATCAGCCGCAAGTATATTTGTTACCTCGATAGCCTCTTAACATATCATAAAATACTAGTATATTGTGGAAACTACTTATTCTGTAGTTTATTGAGCTAGCGCTCGTAACCGATTTAATCGCCAGCCACACGCCAGGTAGCCCGGATGCGCAGGCCCAGCGGGCCGGAATCCGGGCTACCTGGAATACCGCTGGCGCCAGCGCTTGTGCAGTTCGTCCACCACGATCAGTACCAGGGCGATCAGCAGCAACTGCGACCATTGCACCAGGGTCACCGGCGCGACCTGCAGCACGTCACGCAGGCCGGGCGTATACATCGCGCCAATGTGAATGGCCTGGGCGCCGAGGATGGCGAAGACCAGGAACCGGTTGCTGAAGAGTCCCTGTCTGAATACTGACAGCGTCTCCGAGCGGCTGTTGAGGACGTGGACGTTTTCGAACAGCACCATCAGCAGCAGCGTCATGTTGCGGGCACCCGCCTCCGTCGCACCCGTCTCCAGTTGCCATGTGAAGACCACAAAAGCCAGGCAGCCCATCACCACGGCATTGACCAGTACCCGCTCAATCATCAGGTGATTGAAGATCGGCTCATTCGGTGCACGCGGCGGGCGCCGGAGTTCGTGACCCTCCTCCGGTTCCATGACCAGCGCAATGTGCTGTATGCCGTTGGTCACGAGGTTCAGCCACAACAGCTGGATCGGGAACAACGGCAGCGGCATGCCGAACAGCAATGACAGCAGCACCAGCATGATCTCGGCGGCGCCGGTCGAGACCAGCAGGAAAATGACCTTGCGGATGTTGCTATAGACGATGCGGCCCTGCTTGATGCCCTCGACGATGGACGCAAAATGATCATCGGTCAGGATGATATCCGCGCTTTCCCGCGCCACATCCGTACCCCGCAGGCCCATGGCAATACCCACATGCGCATGGCTGAGTGCCGGCGCATCATTGACGCCATCACCGGTTACTGCAACAAACTCACCGTCCGCGATCAGCTGCTCGACGATCTGTTTCTTCTGATGCGGCTCGATGCGCGCGAATACCCGGGTCCCGTTGATCAGTTCGCGCATTGCCTTGTCTCCAGATGCAGCCGCCTCCTTGAGCCGGGCACCGGTCACCGGCTGCATGGAACTGTCGGCAATGCCCAGTTGCATGGCAAGTGCAGTGGCCGTGTGCGGATGATCACCGGTAATCATGGCCACCTTGATGCTGGCGGCATAACAATCCTGCACTGCCGCAACTGCCTCGGGGCGCAACGGGTCGATCATGCCGACGATACCGATGAACTCGAGATCATTCAGAAACTCGCCCAGGTCCGCCGGCACGATATCCACACGCCGGTGTGCCAGTGCCAGCACCCGGTAGCCGGCCTTTGCCAGTGCATTGACCTGGGCCTCGATGCGCTGATGTTCAAGAGAACCACTGTCCCCGGCACAACTACACATGCCCAGCAGGCGCTCCGCACTGCCCTTCACAAAGATCTCGAACCCGCCTGCGTAGCGGTTGACACTGGCTGCATAGGCATTCATGGATTCATACGGAATGCGCGCAAGCTCCTGGCAGCGGCTGCGCGCATCGTCATACTGCAGCCCCAGTTTGCTGGCCAGCACCAGCAGCGCAACATCGACCCCGTCACCGCGGCCTTCCCAGCCCTCCGGCCCTTGCTCGAGGTGCGCCTCGTTGGCGAGCACGCCGGCATGACACAGCAGCGCAAGCCTGGAGCCATCGGCAGCGGAGGTTTCCGGAGTAATGTGCCCGTGCAGATCGAGCCCTTCCCCGCTGACTTCATACCCGGTCCCGTCCGCCAGTACGATCCTGCGAATGGTCATTTCATTCACGGTCAGGGTGCCGGTCTTGTCGGACGCAATATAGGTGCACGACCCCAGTGATTCCACGGCCAGCAGGCGCCGGATAATTACGTGGCGATGAGCCATGCGGCGCATTCCGATAGCCAGGGCGATGGTCATGGCGGCCGGCAGACCTTCCGGGATGGCGGACACCGCCAGCGCCACGCCCAGCAGGAATACCGTGGCCAGGTCATCACCGCGGATCACGGTGATCAGGAAGATCAGTGCCACCAGCACCAGGATGGCGTAGGTGATGCGCAGCGTGAAGTGCTCGATACGCTGCAGCAACGGCGGCCTGACCTCAGCGTCCGCGCTGACATCAACGGCAATCTGTCCGATCTCGGTGACGGCGCCGGTGGCAATCACCTCGCCTTCGCCCCGGCCACGCATGATCACGGTACCGGCGAAACATACATCGGAACGGTCACCGAGGGGCGCATCATCCGGCATCCTGACGGCGGTGTCCTTCACCGTTGCGACCGACTCCCCGGTCAGCATGGATTCGTCCACCTGCAGGTCCTGTACGGCAGACAGGCGAATATCCGCCGGCACCCGGTCACCACTGACCAGCTGGACATGGTCGCCGGGCACAATGGCGGCGGTATCGATGATGACGGTTCTGCCGTCCCGGATGACGGTCGCACGATAGGGCACCATTTTCTTGAGGGCGGCCGCGGCACGTTCGGCAGAAAATTCCTGGATGGTGCCGATCACGGCATTGATCAGCAGGACGGCAAGTATGAACAGACTGTTAAGCGTCTGTCCCAAACCCCATGAAACGACGGCGGCTGCCAGCAGCACGTAGACAAACGGGCTCCTGAACTGCTTGGTAAATATCAGCAGCAGGCCGGGTTGCTTGCGTTCCGGCAGGACATTCGGCCCGAATTGTTCCAGGCGCTTGCCGGCCTCGACAGCGCCGAGCCCGGTCTGCTCCCGGTCGGTTGCATGACTCAAGTGGTCTCCTCCTGACCATATGACGTTCTCACCTGGCCCAAAAAACCCTGAATGGGGTTGTATTGATCCATATCAATTTACCGGATACACCGGGTGGCGAGAATAGGACTGGTCATCAGCAACAGATTAACGCAACTGCGGAACCACCTATAACAGCAAAACCTTATGAACCATCTCATGGATTTTACCGGCAGCACCGAACGGCAGGGTGACGGGAATTGATGGAACAAAATCTTGTATTCGATGCAAACCTGATTAGTCGTTACGATACGTCGGGGCCGCGCTATACCTCGTATCCGACCGTGGCGCAGTTCCGCGACGATATTACCGTGGATGATTATAAACAGTGGGCGCAACACAGTAACGAGGACCCGATTCCACGATCGCTGTCGCTGTATTTCCATATCCCCTTCTGCGACACGCTGTGTTTTTACTGCGCCTGCAACAAGTTCGTTACCCGTGACCACAGCCGCGCCATTCCCTACCTCGAGCACCTGTATCGGGAAATCGCAATGCAGGGTGTATTGTTCGACAGTGACCGCCGTGTCATCCAGTTGCACTGGGGCGGCGGCACACCGACCTTTCTGGACCCTGACCAGATCCGCAGCCTGATGGAGGTCACCCGGCGCTACTTCCCGCTGCTGGATGATGACAGCGGGGAATATTCAATAGAAATCGACCCGCGTTCCGTGGATAACAAAAAAATGGAAACGCTGCGCAGCGTCGGCTTCAACCGCGTCAGCCTGGGTGTGCAGGACTTCGACCCGCAGGTACAAAAGGCGGTACACCGAATCCAGGACGAGGAGCAGACCCGGGCGGTTGCCAGCAAGGCACGGCAACTGGATTTCAGATCCATCAACATGGACCTGATGTACGGCCTGCCATTGCAGACGGTTAAAAGTTTTACTGCCACACTGGAGCGCGCGGTGGACATCGGGCCGGACCGGCTGGCCGTCTATAACTACGCCCACTTGCCGGCCCGCTTCAAGCCCCAACGGCGAATTGCGGAGACTGACCTGCCCTCCGCCAGTGAAAAACTGGAGCTGTTGCAACACACTATCGAATTCCTTACACGCGCCGGTTATGTCTATATCGGGATGGACCATTTCGCCCGACCGGATGACGAGCTGGCCGTGGCGCAGCGCAACGGTACGCTGCACCGGAATTTCCAGGGCTATTCCACCATGGCGGACTGTGACCTGATCGGCCTGGGCGTGACGGCCATCGGCAAGGTCTGTGACAACTACAACCAGAATGTGCGCGACCTGGACGAGTACTACCGGATCATCGATGCCGGCAGGCTACCGCTGGAACGCGGCTATGAACTGGAACCGGACGATTTGTTACGGCGCGAGATCATTCACGCGCTGATATGCAATTTCACGCTGGACATACGGGCGCTGGAGAAAAAATGGAATTTCAGTTTTACAACCTTCTTCAGCGGGGAAATCGAAAAGCTGGAACTCCTGGAAGCGGACGGCCTGCTGGAAGTCAGCGAGGATTCCCTGGTGGTGTTACCGGCAGGCCGGTTGCTGGTGCGCAATATCTGCATGGTCTTCGACCACTTCAGCGGCAGTGACCGTACCCGGGGATCTTTCTCGAAAGTGATCTAGGAATCTGCGGTTCAGGAAGCCGTATTACGGCCCAGTCGGCAGCCCTCCACCATGACCTTCAGGCTGTCCAGGTCGGTCAATACAATCTGCCGGCGGTTGACGCGCAACAGCCCTTCCTCCTGGAACAGGGCAAACAGGCGGCTGACCGTTTCGATGGCCAGTCCCAGGTAATTGCCGATGTCCTGCCGCGACATCGGCAGGTTGAATTCCGTCGCTGACAGGCTGCGCGACTTGTAACGTCTGGAAAGACTCACCAGAAACGCGGCCAGCCGCTGTTCCGCACTGCGCTTGCCCAGCAGCATGAGCATTTCCTGGTCGGCGGTGACTTCCTTGCCGATGATATGCATTACCTGGCGGTGCAGGCTCGGCAGGCTGTTGCACAGGTTCTCGAGCTGAGTATAGGGCAGCGCACAGACACTGGAGGTCTCCAGCACGATACTGCTGCTCGCATAATGACCATCATTCAGGCCGTCCAGTCCGACCAGCTCGCCCGGCAGGGTAAAGCCGAGCACCTGCTCGTCACCGTCCTCGGTCGTGCAGTAGGACTTGAGGCAACCGGAGCGTACCGCAAACAGGGAAGTGCCTGCATCACCGGCGCGATACACGTGTTGCCCCGGCTGCAGTGGTGACTGCCGCTTCACCGCCTTGTCCAGCGCCTCGATATCGGCGGCATCCATCCCGTGCGGCAGGCACAGGTCAGCGAGGCTGCAATCACTGCAGGACACCTTGATCTCGTCGATCTTCAGTTTTTTCCGTGCCGGCACAACGCGACTCCCACGCCACAATAACTGTTGTGATTATCTGTTATTGCTTATTTATACTGTAATTGCTTATTTATACTGTATTTAATAAGGTAGCATACCCGCTGCGCCCAGGATACGCCAGCCGGACGGGACCACTCACGCAACTCACCGCCGGAGGCCACCAGCCCTTGTATTCCCTTGCCGAACAGCGATTTTCCGCCCTGCTGAACAGCGGCCGGCAACCGGCCATCCAGGGCGGCCTG
>JAUVNM010000272.1 GCA_030599705.1 Gammaproteobacteria bacterium | reverse complement strand
AGTGCTCATAAGGTAGCGCATCGGCGATCCCGGCCGCTCCTTTACCTGTCCCGTCTCCTGTCGTCCGGTTATGCCGGCACAGCAAGCGGGATACAGGTGCTTCGCCTGTATCGGCGGAATGGGGTGGTGCTTGAATGCGGCAGCAAACGCGGCCGGATATAGCCTTGTATTAGTGGCTGGTGACGGCCTCGTCACTGTCTGCAAGACCACAACGCAGGTTGCAGGGAATTGCATCATGGATAGACCGGGGCAGTTCCAGTTGCAGGCCGTTCATGATCGAAATGAACCTTTCACGGGTCATGCCGCTGGCGAGCCTCGAGTTGTGCTGTTTTTCCTCGCCGATGGTAGAAAATGACCGGCCGCTGTAATCGTGTGCAGGATAGACCATGGTGTCATCCGGCAGCTTGAACAGCCTGCCGGTAACCGAATCAAACAGGATACCGGCATCACCGTACTGGTAGTCGGTACGTCCGCAGCTCCTGATCAGCAATGTGTCGCCGGTAAACGCTACCCCCGGGATCGTGAAACTGATGTCACAATCGGTGTGACCCGGGGTATGTATGACGTTGATTTTGCCCTTGCCAAGCGGTATCAGGTCGCCGTCTTTAAGCAGGACATCCGGGCATTTTGCTCTGCAGTTTTCATGCACAAGAACGATTGAGTCCATGGCGCTGCGTAAAATGCCCGATCCGGTAATATGGTCAGCATGGATGTGGGTTTCCAGTGTGTAACGCAATGTCAGGCCATGTTCCCTGATCAGCTGTATGTCCCGTCCAACCATGTTGCGTACGGGATCGATCAAGGCTGCATCCAGGGTGTCTGCGTCCCATAGCAGATAGCTGTAGCTGGAACTCTCGGGATCAAATAGCTGACGTACTTGCATGTCGGTACCTTGCAATGGATTGCCAGTTCCGGTTACCGGTTTTTATCAGGTTCGAGACCGGCGCCGAGGTTATGCACCAGTACAAAACCACAGGCTTCAAGCAGGCGTTTTGCCACACCACTGCGCTGGCCACTGTTGCAGTACAACAGGACCGGGGTCTTCTTATCCAGCTGCTTGAGTGCTTGCTGGATGACCGGCAGCGGGATATTGACCGAACCGGGAAGTGCACGCTGCTGGAATTCCCGCGGGCTGCGCACGTCCACCAGCTGAGCGCCCTGGCTCAACAGGTCACGGGCATCCACGGGTTTGATCGTCGGCTGAAACATGGTCCTGTCTCCCGCGCAGGGGGGTGGTTCGCCCTGCAATTATTTAATAAATTATTAATTAAGCAATTGCTTATATAATATCCCGTATGACATGAAAAGCAAGTCTTTTTATGAAAGAAACGAGGACCAGGGAGGTAATATAACCATATGATTGTTATATATATTTATTTATATGACGTGACGATATTCTGACGCTGGCGCCACCCCCCTGCGCACCCTGGAATTCCGTGGCCGGCGCCACCCCGGGAGCGCAACCCCGGCGCATTTCGGGTGCGGCAGGGTCCTCTGTACAATGCCGGTCTTGCAGTTACGCTACGTACCCTGGGCCGCTTGCCGGCCCGGGACACTGACCGGAGAGCACCATGGCAGACAGGTTAAACCGCTACAGTTCGCGCATCACCCAGCCAAAATCACAGGGCGCCTCGCAGGCCATGCTGCACGGGACCGGGCTGAGCCGCGCGGACATGGACAAGGCAGAGGTGGGCATCTCCAGCGTCTGGTATGAAGGCAATACCTGCAATATGCACCTTAATGATCTTGCGGCGCGGGTCCGGGAAGGGGTGCAGGCCGCCGGTCTGGTGGGCATGCGTTTTAATACCATCGGCGTCAGTGATGGCATTTCCATGGGGACCGAAGGTATGAGCTTTTCGCTGCAGTCGCGCGACCTGATTGCGGACTCCATCGAGACGGTCATGAGTGCACAATGGTATGACGCAAACATTTCACTGCCCGGCTGTGACAAGAACATGCCAGGCTGCATGATTGCCATGGGTCGCCTGAACCGGCCGTCACTGATGATATATGGCGGTACCATCAAGCCGGGACATCTTGGTGACCAGACACTGGATATTGTCTCGGCCTTCCAGAGTTACGGGGAGTTTATCGCCGGCAAGATAGACGATGAAACGCGGCAGAACATTGTCGATCATTCCTGCCCCGGGGCCGGTGCCTGCGGGGGAATGTATACGGCCAATACCATGGCGTCCGCCATTGAAGCCATGGGCATGTCACTACCCTACAGTTCCTCGACACCGGCGGTCGACCCGCAAAAGCTCGATGAATGTTTTCGTGCCGGTGCCGCTATCCGCAACCTGCTTGAGCTGGATATCAAGCCGCGCGCTATCATGACACGGGCGGCCTTCGAAAATGCCATGGTGATTGTCATCGCCCTTGGCGGTTCGACCAATGCCGTCCTGCATCTGCTGGCGATGGCGCGTGCCGTCGGTGTGCCGCTGGAGATCGATGAATTTCAGGCCGTCAGTGACCGGGTGCCGTTTCTCGCGGACCTTAAACCCAGTGGCCGCTATGTCATGGAAGACCTGCACAATGTCGGCGGCACTCCGGCGGTCATGAAATACCTCCTGGAACAGGGCCTGATAACCGGGGATTGCCTGACGGTCACCGGCAGGACCATCGCAGAAAACCTGCAGGACCTGCCGGGTCTGACCACAGGGCAGGAGGTATTTCACGCACTCGACGACCCGATCAAGCCGACCGGTCACATCCAGATACTCAAGGGCAACCTTGCGCCGGGCGGGTCGGTGGCCAAGATCACCGGCAAGGAAGGTCTGCAGTTCAGCGGTCCGGCGCGGGTGTATGACTCGGAAGAGGAGATGCTCAAGGCGCTGGAGGAGAACCGGATCAACAAGGGCGATGTGGTCGTGATTCGCTACGAGGGTCCGAAGGGTGGCCCCGGGATGCCCGAGATGCTGACCCCGACCTCGGCGATCATGGGCGCCGGCCTGGGCAATGATGTGGCACTGTTGACGGACGGGCGCTTCTCGGGTGGCTCGCACGGTTTCCTCGTCGGGCATATCGTGCCCGAGGCCCAGGAGGGTGGACCTATCGCGCTGGTCCATGATGGCGATATCATCAGCATCGATGCCAACACGCGCAGCCTGTCAGTAGCTGTCGATGCTGTGGAAATGGAGCAGCGTCGCAAGGACTGGGTTATGCCGCCCTACAAGGCGGTCAACGGGACGCTGTATAAATATATCCGGCTTGTGAAGAATGCCTCGGAGGGTTGTGTCACCGACGAGTAGCGTTTGCTCCCGCGCGTCATTCCGGCGAAGGCCGGAATCCAGTACGTCGTGGAATCTCCTGGATCCCGGCCTTCGCCGGGATGACGCGGTTTCAAAATGAGTGCGTTTAGGTGCTAGCTAACTAGAAGGTATCCCCCCAGCTGGACTTCT
>JAUVNM010000034.1 GCA_030599705.1 Gammaproteobacteria bacterium | reverse complement strand
TGCTGGGATAGTCCTTGGGGTCCACATAAACCTTGTGGCGCTCCTTCATCAGTGCCAGCGACATTTCCGGCGGAATCGGTGGTTCCATCTGGATATACCTGGCCAGCAGGTCGATTTCCTTGGTCGTGAAGATGTCATCGAAGTTGTTCATGCCACCTTCGGTGCCGATGGTGATGATCTTGGTAAGGCGTTTTGTTCCCAGCTTGAGAGTGCCCTTGCTCTTTTTCGCTTTGTTCGGTTGTGGTAACAGGCTTTTACCGGTCGCGCCCTTGCGCAATACGCCGTGACACCCGGCACAGCGCTGGAAGTACATGCTTTTTGCCTGTTCGAATTCTGCTTCGTTGAGGGGCTTGAACGCCTCCTTGGCAGCCACAGCTCCCGTTGTTGCGGCCAGACCGATGCACGCAGTGAGCAGTATCACCCCGTACTTTGTTTTGTGTTTCATGCTCATTGGCTACACTCCTTGAAATTACCGACAGTTATGGTTGCGTTGCGTATAGTGCTGCTAGTGCTGCGTTCTGAAAGGTCTATTTGCATTCTCATAAGGATTGGTGTCTAGAAGGAATTCAGCCAGTTCCGACAGATAGTTAACACCCGTCACGGCCAGATGCCAGATTTCGTTTCGCGATGCGGTATATTATTAACTCACACTTTTTTGTGTACTTGATGTAGATCAATCATCGGCACAATTTTGTGACCGGCTTGCATGGATTGCCAGCGTTTCACCAGGGTCTCTGAAAGCGGCCCGGTTCGGCCGGCAAGGGCGGCCCGGATTATTGACTGCTTTCCTCCGGATGAGCAAGGTTTCTTTCTATGGCCAATTTGACATAGATCATGGGTTGCAGTAATTACCGTTGTAATATAACAAATTCATAATCTTACCCGTGAGGCAGTTGGTGTGAGAAAAACTGGCAAGCTGCTGTTTTCCCTGGCCATGATGATTCAATCGATCCCGGTTTCAGCTGCACTGGATACCGCGAGGCAGGCTGAGCTGCTGTATCTCCTCAAGCATGACTGCGGTTCCTGTCATGGCATGACCCGCAAGGGCGGACTGGGCCCCGCGCTGCTCCCCGAAAACCTGCATGACCGTCCAGCGACATTGATGGTCAACACCATTCTGGACGGCCGCAGCGGCACGCCGATGCCGCCATGGCGCGGGGAGTTGTCTGAACAGGAAGTGCAGTGGCTGGTGGAAGCACTGCGCCGGGGGGAAGGGTTGTGATTCCCGTGCTATCGCCGGTTCGCGGCCAGAATAAAGGGGTCAGACCCCTTTTTCTCCTGCCATGTGTCGATAAAACGCTGTGCTTTCTGAAAAAGGGGTCTGACCCCTTTATTGGTGCTCGCGAACTGGTATGCGCGGTACTGCTGACCTGCATGGCATTGACCGCAAACGCCGAATGCCTCATCCGCGGAAGCGGTGATCTCGGCGTGGTGGGCGAGCGAGCCAGCGGCAGTGTGCAGATTATCGAAACCACCGGCAAAACCAGCCTGTTCCGGGTCGAGGGGCTGGGTGATCTGTCGCATGCCTCGGTGGTGTTTTCCCGCGATGCACGTTATGCCTACGTGTTCGGACGGGACGGCGGGCTGTCGAAAATCGACCTGTTGTGCGGAACGCTGGTCAAGCGCGTGGTACAGGCCGGTAACAGTATCGGTGGCGCCATTTCGCAGGACGGTACCCTGGTGGCGGTGTCCAACTACAAGCCCGGCGGCGTAAAGGTCTTCGATGCAAAAACGCTTGAACTGGTGGCCGACCTGCCGGCCGTCGATGGCAAGGGTACGCCATCGAAGGTGGTGGGCCTGGTGGACGCACCCGGGCAGCAGTTTGTCTACACGCTCTACGATGCCGGCGAGATTCGTATTGCCGATCTGCGCGACCCGGCGAAGCCGGTAGTGCAGGACTTCCGGCAAATCGGCCGACTTCCGTATGACGCCCTGATTACCCCCGACGGCCGCTACTACATCGCCGGGCTGTTTGGCGAAGACGGCATGGCGCTGGTAGATCTCTGGGACACAGACAAGGGTGTCCGGCGCATTCTGGATGGATATGGGCGTGGCGAGGAAAAACTGCCGGTCTACAAGATGCCGCACCTGGAGGGTTGGGCCATGGCCGGCCGGTTTGCCTTTCTGCCGGCGGTCGGTCAGCATGAAGTGCTGGTCGTCGACAGTACCAGCTGGCAGGAAGCCGGGCGTGTCGCCGTGCACGGGCAGCCGGTGTTTGTCGAGGCGCGTCCGGACGGGCGCCATATCTGGGTCAACTTTGCACACCCGCGCAATGACACCGTGCAGGTGATCGATGCCGAGACACAACAGGTGATCAAGACGCTGAAGCCCGGCAAGGGCGTGCTGCACATGGAATTCACGCCGCGCGGTGAGGCGGTCTGGGTATCGGTGCGTGACCGTGACATGGTGCAGGTCTACGACACGCGCACGTTTGCACGTATTGCGGAATTACCGGCAGCAAAACCCAGCGGCATATTTTTTAGCGCACGGGCACACCGGACGGGTCTATAACAATGACGGAACCTGCAACAACAGCGGTAGATATCCTGCATGCCCCGGTGCTGCTGAGTGCCCTGGAGAAGTGCCTGTTGAATGAATACCAGCGCGGTTTTCCGCTGTGTGCCTCACCGTATGCCGAGATCGGCAGGCAGCTGGGTGTCAGCGAGACCGAGGTGATCGATACACTGCGCTCACTGCAGCAACGCGGCCTGATCAGCCGGGTCGGGCCGGTATTCAATCCCAACCGTGCCGGGGCCAGCACGCTGGCCGCCATGGCTGTACCGGAAGCACGGCTGGATGCCGTTGCCGCACTTGTCAGTGCCTGTGCAGAAGTCAATCACAACTACGAACGCGAACATCATTTCAATCTCTGGTTCGTGGTGACCGCACCTGACGCGGCGCGGGTCCGTGCCGTGCTGGACGAGATCGAGACACAGTCCGGCATCACCGTTCTCGATCTGCCACTGGAGCGTTCGTTTTATATCGACCTGGGGTTTCCGTTATGGTGCTGAGCGAGACTGACCGTAAGCTGATTGCGTCCATACAGGATGGCCTGCCGCTGGTGTCGCACCCCTATGCCGCGCTGGCCGCTGGCCTTGGCACAACCGAGGCGGACGTTATCGAACGCCTGCAACGCCTGCAGGATGATGGCATGGTCAAGCGCATGGGGGTGGTGGTGAAGCACCGTGCCCTCGGCTACCATGCCAACGCCATGGTGGTGTGGGATATTCCGGATGACGCCATCGATCGTGTCGGCAAACTGCTGGCGGCGCAGGAATGCGTGACACTGTGTTACCAGCGCCCGCGGTGTTTGCCGGACTGGCCGTACAACCTGTTTTGCATGATCCACGGCCGTGAACGGACAGCCGTTCTGCGCCGCCTGGCACAGATCATCGATGCCAACGATCTTGGCGACATACCCCGGGAAGTGCTGTTCAGCCTGCGCAGCTTCAAGCAGCGTGGCGCGCGCTATGCAGCCCGACCGGTGAGAGCGGCACATGGATAACATCGACCGGGTGCTGGTGAATGAATTGCAGGACGGTTTGCCGGTCTGCCGGCGGCCGTTTGATGCCATCTCAACCCGTCTGGGGATCAGTGTCACGGAAGTGACTGACCGGATCGGCAAGTTGCTGGATGACCGGGTGCTGTCCCGCTTCGGCCCCATGTTCAATGCCGAGCGGCTGGGTGGTGCGCTGACCCTGTGTGCCATGCAAGTGCCCGAGGCGGATTTCGAACGGGTGACCGAACAGGTAAACGCCTTCCCCGAGGTCGCGCACAACTATGCCCGTGAGCATGACCTGAATATGTGGTTTGTACTGGCCACCGAGCGACCGGAGCGCATTGCCGGGGTGATTGCCGAAATTGAAACCAGTACCGGTTGCCGGGTATACGATATGCCCAAGCGTGATGAATTTTATATCGGTCTGAAGCTGCCGGTGTGACAGGGAGTTATTGATGAACGCCGTACTGCACCCACGTCCTTGCCGGGTTGATGCCATCGACCGGCAGATCATTATGGCAGTACAGGCCGGTCTGCCACTGGTCGAGCAACCCTGGGATGCCGTTGCCGAACAACTCGGGCTGGATCCGGACGAGGTCCTGGAGCGCGTCGCGGCCATGCAGGCGCATGGTATCATCCGCCGGATCGGCGCCGTGCCAAACCACTATGCGCTGGGTTACCGGGCCAACGGCATGTCGGTATGGAATGTGCCGGACGCAATGGTCGCGGAACTCGGCAAGCGGGTAGGTGAGCTTGAGTTTGTCAGCCACTGTTATGAGCGGCCGCGGCATTTACCATTGTGGCCCTATAATCTGTTTGCCATGGTACACGGGCACAATCGTGACGAGGTGGAGGCCGGCGTAAAGGAGATTGCCAGTATGCTGCACGGCGCCTGCCGTGGCCATGAGGTTCTGTACAGCACACGCATCCTGAAGAAAACCGGGCTGCGTCTTCAGGGTTAACCATGATGTATCTGCGAAAAAGAATTGTAGGAGCGAGCTTGCTCGCGAATTGTTCGCCCGCAAGCGGGCTCCTGTATTTATGCAGGATTGGCAAAGGAGCATAGCGGAGACATGTTTCGAATATCACATTTCATGCAGGAACTGGTCAATCCGGCGCCACTTGGCCCGGCGCGCCAGCCGTCGGGGCCGGTAGTAATCTGGAACCTGATACGGCGCTGTAATCTGACCTGCAAGCACTGCTACTCCATTTCGGCGGACACCGATTTCAAGGGCGAGCTCTCGACAGATGAAGTATTCGGGGTGATGGATGACCTGAAGGCCTGCGGTGTGCCGGTACTGATCCTGTCCGGTGGCGAACCACTGATGCGCCCGGACATCTTCGATATATCGCGACGCGCAAAGTCGATGGGGTTCTATGTCGGCCTGTCCACCAACGGCACGTTGATCGATGATACCAATATCGATGCCATCGCCGACATGGATTATGACTATGTCGGTATCAGTATTGACGGCACACGCGAGACGCATGACCGGTTCCGGCGCAAACAGGGCGCGTATGATGCATCGATCAACGGTATTCGCCTGTGCCGTGACCGCGGCATCAAGGTCGGTCTGCGCTTTACCATGACACAGGACAATGCAATCGAACTGCCCGACATGCTGAAGCTGATGGATGATGAAGCCATCGACAAGTTCTACCTGTCACACCTGAACTATGCCGGTCGCGGCAATCGCAACCGCAAGGATGACGTGCAGCTTAATATCACGCGGCATGCCATGGACCTGTTGTTCGAGACGGCGTTTTCAAGTGCAGAGCGCGGTGACGGGCGTGAATTCGTTACCGGCAACAATGATGCCGACGGGGTCTACCTGTTGCAGTGGGTCAGGGAGCACTACCCGGACAAGGCGGCTCATATTGCCGCGAAACTGGAACAATGGGGCGGCAACAGCTCCGGCGTCAATATCGCCAATATCGATAATCTCGGTAGCGTTCACCCCGATACCTTCTGGTGGCACTACAGCCTTGGCAATGTGCGCGAGCGTCCGTTTTCCGAAATCTGGGAAGATACCAGTGACCCCATCATGGCCGGCCTCAAGGCGCGCCCGAGACGGATTAAAGGGCGTTGCGGTAAGTGCCGTTACTTTAGTATCTGTGGGGGAAATACCCGTATTCGGGCCTTCCAGACAAGCGGTGATCCCTGGGCCGAAGATCCGGCCTGTTATTTGACGGACGATGAAATTATAATCAATAATGATGCGTTCATAAATAATATTTATCAAATAACAACAAAAGCAGGCTGAGAGCGTGCAGTCGCAGAGGTGTATTCGTTATGACAAAAGGTACAACCGACAACACGGATCAGCCCGGCGCCAGCCATTCGGAGCATCAAGGCAAGACCGAAGTAAAGGCCAACGACATCGTGTTGCAAGGCGATGCCCTGGATCGCTTTGTAAAAAGCTTCGATGCGGCTGCACGGCGCTGGGAACTGGTTATCTACCCGGCAATGCTGGCATTTGTCATTCTCGCCGCGTACGGTTTCTTCCTGATATATACCCTCAGCAAGGATATCAGTACCCTGGCACAGGGCATGGACCCGGATATGGGAAAACACCTGGGCAATATATCTGACAGCGTCGTTTACCTGTCCGAGAATATCCGGACCATGACCCGGAGGGTCGACAAGATGACCACTAATGTCGAGGAAATCTCCGTGCAGATGCAAGCCCTGGAAACTCTTGAACCCATGCTGGTAAATATGCGCGATATGAGTGTAGCGATTGGCAGCATGGACCAATCCATGCGCGTCATGACGACAAATACGGATGTCATGCGCCACGAGATGGGCAAGATGGGTCGCAGCATGCGGCCGATGCGCGAGATGAGCGATTTTATGCCGTGGTAACCGCGATAGCAGCCCGCCTGTTACTTGCGCTGCTACTGATCTGTCCTGTTGTTACCGCCGTTGCCGAAGTAACAGCACCGGTACCCGGAATACCGTACTACTACGACGCCAGCTCACTCGAGGTGGTGAAACGTATCCCGATGCGTAAACCGTCGGGAAAATACAATGTATATAACAAGATACATTGGTCTACCGGCACCAGCCACTGACCACGCCTGATCCATAATCCGGGCTGCCGGGAATTCCTTGGCCGGATTTGATCTGGGTTAACTTTCCGGCCATGCTGGCATGCCAGAATTCCCCTTACCGCTGAAATTGTCTATATTGGAGTATATGACTGACCTGTACTAGCCCGCACTTCTCACCGCGGGGCGAGGGCTCGTCATCGTGGTGAGAAATGCGGGCTAGGGGCAGGTCTGTTACCGCAAGCAACAATAATCAATAGAAGGGGATTCGTTATGTCTGTAAGAACAGTAATTGCTGGCCTTGTTTGCAGTCTGATAATCACACAGCCGTCGATGGCAACGGAACCGGAACCGGAAGCGGCACCGGCACCTGCACCAGCGGCACCGGTGTCCGGCACAGCCGCCGGGGATGCTGAAACTGTGCAGCCAGTGGGAGAGGGTGCGGAGCTGCAACAGCGCATACGCGCTTACCGGGAACTGTATGACGAACGCCATGTGGACCAGAAAAAGCGCCATGAGAGAATGCTGGAGCGCAATGCGGAACGGCAAAAGGCACGCGCGGAGCGCTTCGACGCCATGTTGAAGCAACGCGAGGAGCGTGAGGCAGGGATTGTCAGGGAACAGGAGAAACTGCGTGATCGTTATGCAGGTGATCGTGATTACCTGAACGAGCATCACCAGGAACTGCTTGACATGGCTCTGGAGCGCAAGGAGGCACGCATCAAGGAGCACGAGGAGTTGCGCAACAAGGCGGAGGAACGCAGGGCGGAATTTGCCCGTTACCGTTCCGGGATGGAAGGCCTGAGTCCGGAAGAGAGGGATGCCTATATAGACGAGCACATGACCGAAATGTCCCGCGAGCGGCAGCAACATCAGCGTGCTGTTCCGCGCCGGCCGCGCATGGCAGCACCCCGCCGGCAGCCACCCCCGCCACCGCGTTATCCGGGTCGCCCCGCGGGCCGCTGATTACGCAGGAACCGGCCGGTCAGGCCGGCAGGGCGTAATCCTGCAGCCTGACCGGCAGGCGTTTTGCGCCCCAGTTGCCGGGCTCGGCCTCGAAGACGCCGGCACAGCGGGTGCCACATGAACCGCAACAACCGTCCGCCGTCAGGTTCCACTGCGTCAGGGTGTACTGAATGCGGCCGATCAACACCGCGCCGCAGTGGTGGCAGTAGGTACTCTCGCCGGATTCATCGATCACATTCCCGGTGTAGGCGTAGTGCACGCCGTTTTTGAGCGCGATTTGCCGTGCTTTCGTCAGGGTTGCCTGGGGAGTGCCCGGCTTGTCCCGCATCTTCCAGTCCGGGTGAAAGGCAGTGAAGTGCATGGGGACATCCGGTCCCAGGTGCTCCACCACCCACTGCGTCATGTCATCGAGCTCGCGCTCCGAGTCGTTTTCACCCGGAATCAGCAGCGTGGTGAGTTCGAACCAGACATCGGTCTCGTGCTTCAGGTATTCCAGTGTCTCCAGTATCGGCTGGAGGTGGGCGCCGGTGATCTTCCAGTAAAACTTCTCGCTAAAGGCCTTCAGGTCTACATTGACCGCATCCATGTATTGAAAGAACTCACGGCGCGGTTCATCACAGATGTAACCGGCCGTGACGGCTACCGATTTGATGTCCCGTTCCCGACAGGCAATGGCCGTGTCTATGGCGTATTCCATGAAGATGACCGGGTCGTTGTAGGTATAGGCGACACTGCGACAGCCCAGGTCCCGGGCCACGGCGGCAATGGTTTCCGGTGCAGCGCGGTCAGCCAGGGTGTCGATCTCGCGTGACTTGCTGATGTCCCAGTTCTGGCAGAACTTGCACGCCAGGTTGCAGCCGGCAGTACCGAAGGACAGGACCGGCGTACCGGGCAGGTAGTGATTCAGGGGTTTTTTCTCGATCGGGTCGACACAGTAACCGCTGGAGCGGCCCCAGGTGGTGAGTACGACCTCGCCGTCCTGGCAGGCGCGCACGAAGCACAGCCCGCGCTGCCCTTCATGCAGCTTGCAGGCGCGTGGACAGACATCGCACATAACCCGTCCGTCATCCAGGGCATGCCAGTAACGGGTCGCCAGGATGCCGGTTTCCAGTGCCTCACGTGTTGCGTTTTTGTCCATCTGATTTTTGTCCACCTATTGAATAACTATAGCATCGTCGCCGGAACATTCGGGCACATGTCATAATGCCGGACATGGGGAAGGAAGCTGCCAGTCGTGATCAGCAACAACCCGCATTGCGGCGCTCCCTGACCCTGACCCTGACCACCTTCTACGGGCTGGGCAACATCCTCGGTGCCGGGATCTATGTCCTGATAGGCAAGGTGGTCGGCCATGCCGGCCTGTTTGCGCCGGTGTCCTTCCTGGTGGCCTCGCTACTGGCCTGCCTGACGGCATTTACCTATGCGGAACTGGCTGCACGCTATCCCTTCAGTGCCGGTGAGGCGGTCTATATCCAGGAAGGACTCGGCATCCAGCCCATCTCGGCGCTGGTCGGGCTGCTGATTATTCTTGCCGGGGTCGTCTCGGCGGCGGCCATCCTGCGCGGGTTTACCGGTTACCTGCAGGTATTTCTCGATATTCCCGCCAGTGCCGCCATCGCGGCGATGGTCCTGCTGCTCGGCGGGCTGGCCGCGTGGGGCATCACCCAGTCGGTCACCGTTGCCGCTCTGATCACGATAGTGGAAATCGGCGGCCTGCTGCTGGTCATTTGGGTAGCGGCGCCCGAACTTGCTGACGCCAGCGTGACGGCCGTTGATTTTCTGCCGCTCGCCGGGATCGACGCATGGCATGGAATATTTGTCGGCGGCTTCCTGGCCTTCTATGCCTTTATCGGTTTCGAGGACATGGTGAACGTGGCCGAGGAGGTCAGGGACCCGCAGCGCAACCTGCCGCGTGCCATCCTGCTGGCGCTGGTAATTTCCGTCGTGCTGTATTTCATGGTAGCGCTGGTAGCGGTGGTCAGCGTCCCGGCAGCCGCATTGGCAGAAGCCGAGGCGCCGCTGGCCTGGCTGTACCAGCAGGTGACCGGTCGGGAACCGGTGACGATAACCCTGATCAGCATGTTTGCCGTGATCAATGGCGCCCTGATCCAGATCATCATGGCCGCGCGTGTGGGTTATGGTATGGCGCGGAAACACTGGTTGCCGGCCGTGTTTGCACGGGTGCATGCCGTGACGCATACGCCCGTGGTGGCAACCGCTGGCGTGTCGCTGCTGGTGCTGTTACTGGCGCTGTGGCTGCCGATCGAGACCCTGGCCAAGGCCACCAGTTACTTCCTGCTGCTGGTATTTACCCTCGTGAACCTGTCACTGTGGCGCATCAAGCGGGCCACGGTGCAGCCGCCTGGCGTGATTAATGTGCCTGTATGGGTGCCGGTGTCGGGGTTTTTTGCCTCGGCTGTGTTCGTGGCAGTACAGGCGGTTATCGACCTCGGCATCTTGTAAGGCAGCTGCAGTCAAGGACGTGGTTTTCGTGTAGGAGCCAGCTTGCTGGCGAACACGGTTTTCCCGGACAACGAATTCGCGAGCAAGCTCGCTCCTACAAAACACTGACAGGCGCCTACGCCCGTTTCTTTTTCTCCTGTTCCGCTTCACGGGCCGTGGCCCGCGTCAGCAGGGACAGCTCCTCGCT
>JAUVNM010000097.1 GCA_030599705.1 Gammaproteobacteria bacterium | reverse complement strand
GTTTTCGATGCAGGGCGCACCGGCCTGTGCGGGTGCTTCGACCTGGGCGGCATCGGCATCCATACACGGTGACTCGCGGATGCCGGCGCCGGCTAGCCGGCCGCTGGCCGCCATGATACGGGCCCGCTGTCCCACCACGGCCTGCGCGCCGAGGGTCACGGCCTCGACGATACGCGCCAGTTCCCGGTCCCGCGCCCTGGCTTCGGTCGCATCCGCAAAGTGACCGGTATGGATTTCGATACAGGGCGCACCGGCCTGTGCGGCTGCTTCGACCTGGGCGGCATCGGCATCAATAAACAGTGACACGCGTATGCCGGCACCGGCAAGCCGGCCGCAGGCCTCCATGATACGGTCACGCTGTCCGGCCACGTCCAGCCCGCCCTCGGTCGTCAGTTCCTCGCGGCGCTCGGGCACCAGGCAGCAGTCCGCCGGGCGGATGCTCTCGGCGACTGCCAGCATTGCGTCCGTACACGCCATCTCGAGGTTTATCCGCGTTTGCAGGATGTCTCTCAGCAGGCTGACATCGCGCTCCTGGATATGCCGGCGATCCTCGCGCAGGTGCAGGGTAATGCTGTCGGCACCGGACTGCTCGGCCTCTATCGCCGCCTGGACCGGGTCCGGGTAACGCGTGCCGCGTGCCGCGCGCAGCGTGGCGACGTGATCAATATTTACGCCCAATAGAATTTCTGAATCGCTACTCATCGTGTATCAACCGGATTTCCGGTTCTGATTATACATATGGCTCTTCCCCTGATTGAGGACGTATTCCTTCTGTTGCAGAACTGTAGGGTCGAATTCATTCGACCATCGGCGTTTCATCAAGATTTAGTCACCCGGATGCAGGCATAATTGGCCGAATACCCGATTAAGCGCCGGGCACAAGTGAATTCGGCCCTACAACGCTAATCCACCAACTCGATCAGGAAATATTTGGCTGACGTGTGTACTCATTTGTGGTACCCAGTGTTGCCAGCTGGCGCATCACTTCCCGGGTCCGCAGTGGCCGCGACCCCAGGTACAGTGACAGCGCTGCACGCATCAGCTGCTTGGCTTCCCGGCAGTCGACAGGATCATCAAGCGTCCCGTCTGCCAGGGCCAGCAGGCTGGACCCGCGCAGCACCAGTCCGCCACTGTCATTATTGTCGCACCGGACCGGCCCCCGCTCCAGCCGGTATTCATAGTGGCTGTCCGCGGAAACCGGCTGTCCGGTATCCGCCTCATGATCCAGCAACAGGCCGTAACCCAGTTCCTGCAGCAGGCACTTCTCGAACAACCGCAACGCCGGTTCCTCGTTGACCTCGAGTTTTCCCAGCGCCTCTGCATAGGCATCAAACAGCGCCGGGTGCGGATCATGCCGTGCTGTCAGCCGCATAATCAATTCGTTGAGATAGCAGGCACTCAATAACTGCCGTCCGCCGCATGGACCGGGCAGCCCCTGCATCTCAAGGTCCGTCAGCGTTCCCAGTTCACCGCGCAGGCTCCACGACAGCAACAACGGCGTAAAGCCCTGCAGCTGTCCGCGCCAGCGCGATTTTGCCGACCGGGCAGCGCGCGCGACCAGTCCCAGCCGGCCGTGCCCCCGGGAAAACACTTCCAGCAGCAGACTGGAATCCCGGTACGGATAGTGATGCAGAATCCAGACCGGCTCGAGCATAACCTTGGTCGGGGAGCTCATGGGTTATCTGTAGCGCCTTCATTCATCGGTATAGCCCAGGCTCTGCAATGCCCGCTCGTCATCCGCCCAGCCCTCCTTGACCTTGACCCACAACTTCAGGTTCACCTTGCTGTCCAGAAACGCCTCGATTTCAAGACGTGCCTGACGGCCGACCGCCTTGAGCACCCGGCCCTGTTTGCCGACCACGATGTTCTTCTGGCTCTGACGCTCCACCCAGATCAACGCATGAATATGAACAATCCGTGCTTCCCTGCGGAACTGTTCCACCTCCACCGTCAGGCCATAGGGCAGTTCCTTGCCGAGGCACCTGAATAGTTTCTCCCGAACACGCTCGGCGACCAGGAAGCGTTCACTGCGATCGGTCACCTGCTCCTCCGGGTAAAACGGGGGCGCTTCCGGCAACAAGGCCTCAACGCAGGCCTCCAGTTCAGCCACATTGTCGCCCTTGCCCGCAGAGACCGGGATAATCTGTGCAAATGCGTACCTCCCGGACAACTCCTGCAGACCCGGCAACAGGGCCTGCTTGTCGGCAATCAGGTCAACCTTGTTGACCGCCAGCACCACCGGGCAATCAACCTGCTCGATTTTTTTCAGCACCAGATCATCATCGGCTGTCCAGCGCAGTCCCTCGACGAGGAATACCACGACATCCACATCACCAAGCGCCAGTGTGGCTACCTTGTTCATGTACCGGTTCATGGCACGTCCGTTATAGTGATGCAGGCCCGGTGTATCGACATAAACCTGCTGCGAGCTGGCGCCGGTCTTGATGCCGACGATACGATGGCGGGTCGTCTGGGGTCGTTTCGAGGTAATGCTTATTTTCTGACCCAGCAGCCGGTTCAGTAACGTCGACTTGCCGACATTCGGACGTCCAACCAGCGCGATATAGCCGCAGCGGAACTCCGGTGACAACGGCTCACCCGGCATACAACAGCCCGAGCATTTTCTCTGCAGCATTCTGCTCGGCATGCCGGCGGTTGCGCGCCGTTCCCTCCGTTACCATGACTTCAGCCGCATTGGCTGTACAGCTCACCGTGAACGACTGGGCATGTGCATCACCGGAAACATCCAGCACGGCATACTCGGGCAAGGCCAGCTGACGTGACTGCAGGTATTCCTGCAGACGTGTCTTGGGGTCCTTGAGCTTGTCGGGCTCCGGCACCTGCTCAAGCATGGTACCGAACAGGGAAAGGATACAGTCCCGGCAGGAGTCAAACCCGCCGTCGAGGTAGATGGCACCGAACAGGGCCTCGAGGGCGTCGGCAAGAATGGAATCGCGGTGATGCCCGCCGCTTTTGCGTTCACCGGCGCCGAGCTTCAGGTAGCGGCCTATTTCCAGCTCCTGCGCAAGACCGGCGAGTGCCTCACGGCGCACCAGGCTGGAACGTAACCGGCTGAGTTCGCCTTCGCGTGCCTGCGGGTAGCGCTCGTACAATTCAGCCGCGATAACCGACCCCAGGATCGCATCACCGAGAAACTCAAGGCGTTCGTTATTCCGGCCGCCGGCGCTGCGGTGCGTCAGCGCCTGTTGCATGATATTCAGATCAGCAAACCGGTAACCCAGGGTTTTTGCAAGATCTGAAACCGGATCCGTCAATTCCGGCTTACCCTGACCATCTTGTGAAACTCCATCACGACAGAAACATTGCCTGCCAGGCGTTCGCGGGCCTCGTATTTTGCCGTTACAACATAGTATGCACCTGACTGCTTGATGCTGACCTGCCGGGGAGTGATGGCTGTTACATAATTGATATCGAAACGACGTCCGAGGAGCTTCCTGATAGTCTGTTTCGTCACAAGGGCCGAGCCGCGCTCTTCTTCCAGTGACTCAAGAGCCGCAACTATTTTATAGTACTCCAGGTAAGCCGGCACCATCCGCAGCGCCAGCAACACAAAAAATCCGATCAATGCCAGTACAATCATCCAGCCAATGGCGGTCATACCGTTCTGTCGCTTCAATGAGTGCATACCGTCTCCCTCGCGTCTGTCCTATTGAATTTTCATACCGATCCGGCCTGTATCGATCCCCCCGTTGGCGGAATCCCAGTTCATCCAGACGCGGAATGCCTTGCCAACCAGATTTTCCTCCGGCACCGGTCCCCAGTAGCGGCTGTCATTACTATTATCACGATTATCTCCCATTACAAAATACGCCCCTTCCGGGACGATGAATTCCCCTTCCAGCCCGGGTGTGCGCGGCATCACGAGGACATGGTGTTGTATGTCACCCAGCCGCTCGATGCGTTCGCTGGCGCCCGACATGGAGACCCCGGCCCCCTTGCCGACATAGATACCGGCCGTGACCTGCTCTGCCGGCTTTCCGTTGATGTGCAGCATCTTGTTGTAATAGCTGATGCGGTCGCCAGGGATCCCGACAATCCGCTTGATGTAGTCCACGGACGGGTCCCTTGGATACCGGAAAACCGCCACATCACCGCGCTGTGGATCACCGATTTCAAACACCCTGGTATTCAGGACCGGCAGCCGGATACCGTAGGCAAACTTGTTCACAAGAATGAAGTCCCCCGTCAGCAGCGTCGGCATCATGGAGCCTGACGGTATCCTGAATGGTTCGACAAGAAACGAGCGCAGCAGCAGCACGGCGAGGATGACCGGGAAAAAGGACTTGCAGTACTCGATCCAGGTCGGTTCCTTCAACGCCGCCTTTACCTGCTCCGCCTCCGAAGCGAGCCCGTCATCGACCAGTCCCCCCGCCTTACGGCGCCGGCGCGGCGCCCACAGCATGGAGTCGACCGCCCATGCCAGCCCGGTAAAAAACGTGGCGGCTACCAGTATGGTTGGAAAATCAAAATTCATAATTACCTGCGTTACTCATGTGATATCAACAAGGCGGCCATTATAGACCATAGCCGCCATCAATCATTACCTACCCGCAACACGGCCAGAAAGGCCGACTGCGGTATCTCGACCTTGCCGAACTGCTTCATGCGTTTCTTGCCGGCCTTCTGTTTCTCGAGCAGCTTGCGCTTGCGCGAGATATCACCCCCATAACATTTTGCCGTCACGTTCTTGCGCAATGCCTTTACCGTGGTCCGCGCAATAATCTGGGAGCCGATGGCCGCCTGGATGGCGACCTCGTACATCTGGCGGGGGATCAACTCCTTCATCTTGACGGCCAGAGCGCGGCCACGACCCTGCACCACGTCCCGGTGCACGATAACGGAGAGCGCGTCCACCCGTTCCCCGTTGATCAGGATGTCCAGCTTCGCCAGCGGCGCCGGCTGGAAACGCACGAAATGATAGTCAAACGAGGCATAGCCGCGACTTACCGATTTCAGGCGGTCAAAGAAATCCAGCACGATCTCGCTCATCGGCAATTCATAACTCAATGACACCTGGCTACCCAGGTACAGCATGTTCTTCTGGACACCGCGCTTTTCTACACACAGGGTGATCACTGCACCGAGATAATCCTGCGGCACCAGGATGCTGGCCTCGATAATCGGTTCACGAATTGCCTCGATGCGGTCGGCCGGCGGCAGGCTGGCGGGATTATCGATCTGCAACACCTCTCCCGAGGTCGTTTCCACCTCGTAGATAACCGTGGGCGCCGTGGTGATCAGGTCCAGGTCATACTCCCGTTCCAGCCGCTCCTGCACGATCTCCATATGCAACATGCCCAGAAAGCCGCAGCGAAAACCGAACCCGAGCGCCTGCGAGGTTTCCGGCTCGTAATGCAGCGCAGCATCATTGAGATGCAGTTTCTGCAGAGCCTCGCGCAGGTTCTCGTAATCATCCGAACTGACCGGAAACAGGCCCGCGAACACGCGTGGCTGCACCGTCTTGAATCCCGGCAGCGGGGCCTCCGCCGGGTGCCCGGCACGTGTCAGGGTATCTCCGACCGGCGCACCCTCGATGTCCTTGATACCGGCAATGACAAACCCGACGTCACCGGCCTGCAAGTAGTCACGGTCTTTCGGCTTTGGTGTAAACACACCCAGTTTCTCGACCTGGAAGGTGCGCCCGGTAGACATGACCGCTATTTTTTCACGCCGGGAAAGCTTCCCCTCGGCAATCCTCACCAGCGAGATCACCCCGACATAGTTGTCAAACCAGGAATCCACGATCAGCGCGCGCAACGGCGCCCCGACATCCGCTTCCGGTGCCGGTATCTTCTCGATCAGGGACTCCAGCAGGTCAACGACACCCTCCCCGGTCTTGGCGCTCACGCGCACCGCATCACCGGCCTCGATGCCAATGATTTCCTCGATCTCCCGGATCACCCGTTCCGGATCGGCTGCAGGCAGATCGATCTTGTTCAGGACGGGGACCACTTCCAGATCCTGCTCAATCGCGGTATAGCAGTTCGCGACACTCTGGGCCTCGACCCCCTGCGCTGCATCCACCACGAGTAATGCCCCCTCACAGGCGGCCAGTGAGCGTGAGACCTCGTAGGAGAAATCCACGTGCCCGGGGGTGTCTATCAGGTTGAGTACATAGGTCTCACCGTTACGGGCCCGGTATTCCAGCGAGACACTCTGCGCCTTGATAGTGATCCCGCGTTCCCGCTCCAGATCCATGGAATCCAGCACCTGCTCTTCCATTTCACGCTCGCTCAGGCCGCCGCAGATCTGGATAAAGCGGTCGGCCAGCGTCGATTTCCCGTGATCGATATGGGCAATAATCGAGAAATTACGAACGTGTTGACGGTCAGTCATGGCAAGACGCAAGGACCACGCCGGAAACGCGGCACCTCGCGGTAATTATCCTGTGCTTATGAGAAAGAGGGGCCGTATGTTACCAAGGTGTGTGGATGTTGGCTGACATTCGCTTGCGGGACCGTCGAGCTTACCGGGAGCCATGCACAGCGCGTCATACAAGTTTGCGTCAGCCAACATTCGTATTATTTATATCTATTTGATTACAAACAATATCTTCTATTATTTTTCCCCTGATCGAGCAGCTTGCACCTTTCGAGCGTGAATCCGCCGCCCCGTCAGTTCCCTTGTCAGGGGTCGCTACAAGTCCATGGCCCAGGCCAGCTTATCGACCGGTTCCCGGTCTCACCTTCTCCCTGGACGCTCACCGGCTTCATCCCTGAAGCCGATGCCCTGACAAGGGGACGGAAGGGACACCGGATTGCCAGACGCAAGTGCCTGTCCGGTTGC
>JAUVNM010000280.1 GCA_030599705.1 Gammaproteobacteria bacterium | reverse complement strand
CTGTCCGCCAGCGACCATCCATTGCAGCAGTTCCGGGCGCACCTGTGCACGCTGCAACCCGGTCTGCGCCTGTGCATTTCCCGGATCGATGGCCAGTGCTTTGCGGTACAGCGCGGTCGCGGCGGACCAGTCCTCGTTGCGGGTTTTCGCGGTGACCTGCCGGCGCAGGCTGGCCAGGCGCGCCTGCCGGCGTGCCTGTGCCAGTTGCCGCTGTGCATCCCGCAGTGCCGCGTCATCGGGTTTCAGGGTGGCCGCTTCCTGTAACGCCGTGCCGGCTGTCTGCAGCTGTCCCGCCTCCAGTGCCGTGAGGGCCCGGCTCATGGCATCCCGGTACGCGCTGTCGGTTAGCTGTTGCGTCACCCGCTGCAATGCAGCCAGCGCCGGCGCATAGGCCGCATCCAGTTGTACTGCGTCCCGGTAAGCCACCTGTGCAGCGGTAGGATCATGCGCGGACTCGGCCTGTCCGCCAGCGACCATCCATTGCAGCAGTTCCGGGCGCACCTGTGCACGCTGCAACCCGGTCTGCGCCTGTGCATTTCCCGGATCGATGGCCAGTGCCGTTGCAAAGTGCTGCACCGCCACCGGGCCGTTGTCCGCATCCAGCGCCTGCCGGCCGGACGCAAGCGCCGTGGCAAGCCGCTGCCCGCGTTCGGACTCCAGGGTCTGCAAATCCTGTGTGGCCGCGTCGTAGGATTCCGCGGCCATGCCAAACTGCCGCTGCCCGAACAGGCGGTCGCCGTTGGATGCCGCCTGCGCGGCATGGCTCCATTCCGGTTCACCCCAGGCCGCGGCATTGGCGAGCTCCAGCCGCGCACGCAAGTGCAAATAGTCCTGCAGGGTCTGTTCGGCGGCGCGGCGTGCTGCCTGCGGGTCCATGGCAGGCAGAGGTGAGACCGGTTGCGTGGCGACCGGTCCGGGGGTTACCGGTTCAGGGGTTTCCGGGGTCGGGCCGGACACCAGTTGCGGCAGCACCAGCACGACAATCAGACCGAGTACGGCAACAACCGCCAGCGCCAGCCAGACCTTGCCATGGTTGCCGGTCGCGGCTGCCGCCGGATCAATCGAAGTGCCGGGCGGCCGAAGTTCGGGGGTGGTGTGACGGGTACCGGGCTGCTCACCGGGATCCATGCAAGACCTCAGTTAACCACACCGGGAAGACCGGTTTCCATTGTATAGATCTGTTTCAGCAGCCCGCGCCACCTGGTGTACTGCACCTCGGCCGAACCGGTGAGTTCGTGGGTTTCACCTTCCACCTCGACGACCAGTGGCTGCGCCTCGGAGGCAAACGACTCACCCAGCTCCTCAATCGCATCGCGGTGAATTTCGGTCTCCGAGTCCTTGTCGAAGCCGGTCTTGATCGCATACACACCGCCCAGCACCATGGCATCGCGCATCACACTGCCGACAGCATTATTACCCTTGCCCGATGCCTCGATGGCAATGGCCCCGGCAATCGCGGCAACCCCGATCAGCTTGCGCTTCAGGGCATCCTTTTCGATCTCGCGCAAGGCGGCCGCCTCCTCGCTGCGCGCCCGGCGCCACTCGGTATAGGGGTTGTCCATTTCGCGGTAAAAATTGTCGAAGTGACCGTTCAGGGTATCGATCAGCAGGAAATCGCGCTCGCGGATGGCCTGCACGCGCCGGTACATCGCATCGTCATTGGCGGGAAGACGCGTGATGCGGTAATTCTCCGGCTCGCTGCGCTCCAGGTAGCCGGAAAAAGCCTCCGGGGCCAGGTCGGCGGCAAAGCGCAGTTCCGCGACCCGGCGAATGGTGGTGATGTCCGCGGCCGTCAATGAACTGCGGAATTTCGCCAGGTCGTTGGCAATTGCGTTATACAGGGACTGGAAGGGTTCGCCGCGCGTCCGGGTTGACTGGTACACCAGGGCAGGCACTTCGGCCTCATAGACGCCATTGAACCACTGGCGCCCGGTCGCATCCTGCGCACTGATCGCAAGTTCCAGCTGCGCGCCATCAGACACCAGGATGGTTCCGGAAACCAGTAGCTCGCTGCCTTCCGTGCCGCGGGGCACCATGCGTACGGCACCCCAGTAGCCGGTCTTCTCCATGGTAGTGCGCAATTGCTCCGGCAGGTAGCGGGCCTCGGCCTCGCGGATGTCCAGTGACAGGCCCGCAGCATCCTCGGGGTCTGTTGGCAGCACCCCCGGGTCGAATATCTCGATCCAGACATCAAGCAACTGGCTCTCGGGGATCTCGCTGACTGCTTTGTTGACCGGCACGTGTCCGCTGACATCACGGTGCGTGCCCAGGGTAGTGCAGCCGGCTGACAACACCAGCAACAGCATAACCAGGAGTGGATACAACGGTTTCATGTCAAGCCGCTCAGCGGGTCCCCTGCTTGTATTTCCGGTACTCCTCCCAGAGCTTCTTTTTCAGCTCGGGATCGGTTTCCTTCTCGGCCGCTTCACGCAGCTGGCGGGCCACCACGTCATCGTCACTGCCGTCCGGGATGTCCGGCGGCGGTCCGGATCCGGTTCGCTGTGCCCTGCCGCCGGCACCGCGACCGGCAGCACCGGGCGGCGGCTGTTCACCGGCAGCGGCACCGGCGGCGGCGTCGCTGGCATCAGTGCCCGCGTCGGCGTCGGTATTCGCGCCAGCTTCACCGGAACCATCACCGGCGCCATCACCCTGACCGAGACCAGCGCCGCCATTGATCTCGTCAGGTAGCGGGGTGGCCGCCTTGACGCGTTCCTGCTCCCGCAACAGCCGTTCATCATACTCGCCCAGACCGGCATTGAGTTCCGCATCCAGGGCGGCAATCTGCTCACCGCGGGTCTGCTCCGCCTGCAGGTCAATGTCCGCTGACTGCGTCAGCGCTGGCAGGGTCTCCGGGCACGGCAGGTCTTCCGGCAAGGGTTCTCCGGAACGGACCAGTGCCACGCAGTCCTCGATCACACGCCGCTGCAGCCGGGCAATATAGGCGGCATAGTCGGCAGCCTCGCTCCCGGCAAGCCCGGCGTGCTCACGGCGCGTGCGGAAATCACTGTCAGCCGCCAACAGGGCCGCATGATCGAGCCGCAATTGCGCCACCAGCCGGTCCGTTGACGCCAGCGCTCCGGCAGCCAGCAGCAGTCCAATTATGAGTATTATCTTATTGATATTTATCATATATATTATATTCGCAGCAGCCGGGGCAGCACCCGCTGCTGATGGTTCTATTAATAAAGTATAACGCCCCGGATAAGCATCCGGCGACAGATTCAGCTCCCGGATTCAACAGATCAATACGTGGTATCACACCGATGGCAACTGCCGTGGCGGCTCCTGTCAGCCTCCATTCTTTCCGG